>NZ_MABH01000127.1 GCF_001720585.1 Cereibacter johrii
TCTGAGCCAGGATCAAACTCTCAAGTTGAAAGTCCCGAAGGACTATCCTTGACGTCGAACCTTCGCACATCTGCCTCGGGCATCGCCCGAGGTCTTTCTGTCCATGTGCCAAGTTACCGAAGTAACGTGACCCACAAGACAGTGAAGCTTTCACCTACATCATCGCCGAAGCTAGTAGGCCGATATGCATCCGGTCCGCCGTCGAAACGACCAAACCGCCCGCATATCCCTTCATCATCATCAATGTCAAAGAGCGCAGAAGACAAAACAAACCGAGACGCCAGTCAACCAGCGATCCCGTCCGCCTCATCTTCCAGATTTCCCGAGACCTTCAAGGCAGCGCCGCCGCCTCTCAACCCCGTCACCGTCGCCGTTCCGCTTCGGTGAGGCGCTATCTAGGGAACCGCAAAAAAACCCGCAAGAGGAAAAATGACAGCGCCACGGAAATTCCTCGCAACGCGTTGATCCGAAAGGACTTCACCAGAAGCGCCGCGCCGCCCTTCCGCCCCCTGCCCCGCCCGGGCCTCAGGCCGCGATTCCCTCGAAGATCCCCGGCTCCAGCTCCTCCCAGAAGGCAAAGATCGCCCGCGCATTCAGCGCAGATCCCCAACCCAGCCTCGCAAAATCCGCCCGCTCGAGATCCCCCTCGAGACGGCGCAGAAACAGCCGACGGTCCGCATCCCGCTGAGTCGGGTTGCGGGAATCGGCAACAGCCCGCACCCGCGCGAGTCGTTCCGACCGGTCCCGACGCTCGGCCGCGACGGCCGCCTCGCGCGCAGCCTCCGCGCGCGCCTGCTCTTCTTCCGCAGCCTTGCGTCGGGCCGCAGCTTCCACCGCTTCAGGCGAGGGCTCGGGCGTGGCGGATGTGGAGTAATCGTCGCGCAGTGCGGCCGAGAGATAGCGCACCGGGCTCGTCACCCTGCCCTGCCCCGCGACATAGTCGAGTTTCTCGGCGACGTGGCTCTCGCCATGCTCGGCGATCCACTGCCGGGCCAGCCGGTCGCCCACCCCCACCGCGATCAGGCGCTGGTAGGTGCGCGAGCTGCGCATGGCCTCGCCGTCGTCGATCTCGAACATGGCGAGCTGCGGGTTCTCCTTGATGAGGAAGCGCACGTCGGTGACGGCGCGCGCCATCTTGCGGAATTCGGGCGTGACGATGATGTTCGAGCTCTTGTTCACCTCGGCCACCGCGGGCTTGATGATCTTGGCGTTGAGCTGCTTGAAATTCTCGTAATAGGCGCTGTCGTCCACGCCCATGAGCCTTCGGAAGATGTCGATGGGCCACCAGCCGGTCGACCCCGTGCGCACGAAGCGGAAGCAGTTCTCATAGAGGGCGAGCGCATGTCCCGAGGTGAAGCGCCGCTGGATGTTCAGATTGATGAGGGCGAAGACCTTCGGATCGTGCAGCTTCTCGGCCAGGGCCGGGGAATAGGCATATTCGCAGATCCCGCCCGAGAGCTTCGCATAGGAGAGGAGAGAAGAGACGCCCCACTCCTGCCGCCCCTTCTGGTCCAGCATGTCCCATTCGGCAACCGTCTCAGCCAGGCTGCGCAGCGAAGCCTTCAGGGTCTCCATATCGTTCGAATTGTAGCCGATCATCAGGCAGAGCGTGCGGGCGTCGATCGCATGCTTCGGCCGGGTGATCAGATGGTCATAGGCGTTGAGGAGCAGCACGTTCGACAGCTTGCGCTGCAGAAGCGTGAGTTTCCCCGAAACGTGGATCGCCGCCACGTTCTTCTTCACCGACTCGCGCCGCAATGCGCCCGTGAGGGCGTCGCGTGGAATGTCGCGCAGCGCGCCCTCGGTCGCCCTGCCCCGGCCAGCGATTTTCTGCGCCATGCCCCTGCCCTTTTTCTGCTCGCCCTCATGATGCCGGAAAAGGGACCCTGCCTCAAGGTACGTTCAGGTACCCATCGCCTCTGAAACGGGCTCCCGTAAACGGGTTCCCTTCTGAGCCCGAATGGTGCCTTGGGAACCCGTCTACAGGACGGCCTCACTCCCAGGGACTCCGAGTACGCTCCAAGAACGCGCGCTAACCTCTTGAAAGCGCGAATCGGGAGGCGAGCGCGTCGAATCGGAGCCGGATTCTGGTGCCTGTGGGCCCGGAATCGGATGCTTTTGCCCCTGCTGACGGGTGCCCTTGATCCTGCAAACAGGTGCCGGTCAACCCGTGGATGGGTTCCCTGTAAGTCATAACACACTGATAGGGCTATGAAATATCCACGGAAAGACTCTCAAGTTCTGAAAGAACAAACAAGCTTTGACATGCCCGGCTGTGTGTTTTCCTCCCATGCAGAAGGAGTTTCGCCTGCGAAACCGGCCTCTCACCCCTTCCCATGTCTTCGGTTCGAAGGCTGTTCCCGGCAGCGACGCGATGTGCCATAGTTTCGAAAACAGGCACCGAAACATGTGACATCGAGTGGACAGTCGGACATGACACGCAAGACGGACTTATCTCTGCCGCCCTACTTCAATCTCGATCCGGCCTCCGCCGCGGCGAAGCTCGGAAAGCCGGTAGACACGACGCGATTCGCGAAAGCAGCGGCCTTCTGTGCCCGCGGGCGTGACGATCTCGCCCGCAAGGGCTATGCGCCGGACGGCAAGAAGCGGCTGCGCAAGTTCTCGACCTGGGAGATCTGCCGCTATCTGATTCCCGTGGCATCGTCGCACCTGCGGCGGGTCCTTCGCAACAATCCCGAGCTTCCGCAAGGCGAAGGCGAAGGCGGCGCGAAATGGTTCACGCTCGAGGAAGTGCTCGCGCTGCGAAACTTCTTCGCCGAGGAAGGCGCCGCCAAGAAGGAATACCGCCCCTACCGCCCGAAGGGGCTGCCGGCCAAGGTCGTGGCGGTCGCGAACTTCAAGGGCGGCGTGGGAAAGACCTCGACGGCCGCCCATCTCGCCATGTCGGCGGCACTCGACGGCTACCGGGTTCTGGTGATCGATCTGGACAGCCAGGGCTCGATGACTTCCATCATGGGGGGAAGGGTCGCCGACGAGTGGCAGACGGTCTTCCCGCTGCTGGCCAAGGACTACGCTCTCCATGTGCAGGAGGAGAACGAGGTCCGGGAAGCGAAGGGCGAAGGGCCCCTGCCCCTCGACGAGACCCTCACCGAGGCGCTGAAGATCACGGCGGCCGACGTGGTGCAGAAGACGCACTGGCCCAACATCGACCTGATCGGCGCGCAGCTGAACCTCTACTGGGCCGAGTTCCAGGTTCCGGTCTGGCGCATGATGCTGCGGCGCTGGCCCCTGTGGGATGCGCTGACCGGGTTTCTGGAGCGCGAGGGCCTTCTGCGCGACTATGACATCATCCTGCTCGATACGCCTCCTGCACTTGGGTACCTTACGATCAACGCGCTGGCCGCAGCCGATATCCTGCTCGTGCCGCTGGGGGCTTCCTTCCTCGAGTTCGATTCCACGGGCCGCTTCTTCGACATGCTCTATTCGACCTTCGCCTCGATCGAGGATGGCGAGAATGCGGCGCGTCGGTCGGCGGGTCTGCCGGAGATGAAGTTCGAATGGGATGTGGTGCGCGCGCTCATCACCCGTTTCGACGCGAACCAGCAGACCGATCTGGCAAACGTGGTGCAGGCCTATTTCGGCGATTTCATGAATGCCTATCGGCAGGACTTCACCGCGCTGGTGGGTCAGGCGGGGGAGCAGGTGAACGGCATCTACGAGGCCGACTACCGCGATTTCAACCGCGAAACCTATGTGCGGGGCCGTGAGACATTCGATAGGACCTATGCGGAGTTCAAGGAGATCCTGATCGGGTCGTGGTGGCGCGATCAGGCGATGGAGAAGAAGGAGGCGGAGAATGGCGAAGCGCAGACGGCTTGAAGCCCCCTCGGCGGAAGAACTCGAGGAGCTGGAGACCGGTTTCGCCCGCGAAACCTCCACCAGCACGCGGCCGCCCATCGCGCAGGTTGCAGCGGATGCGGCCTCGCTCGCCATGCCTATGCCCACGGCCGAACGGGCCGCTGCCGCGAAGGACAGCGCCGATGCCACGCGGCTGAGGCAGGCCGAAGCCGAAGGGTTGCTGCTGCTCGAGATCCCGTTGGCCGAGATCCGCGCCGACGACCTGACGCGCGACCGGCTGAAGATCGACGGCGAGGAGATGGACGAGCTGCGCGCTTCGATCCGGGCGCATGGGCTGCGGTTGCCGGTCGAGGTGTTCGAGCGGCCGGACGGGCAGGGCGAGCGCTACGGCCTGATCTCCGGCTGGCGACGGCTTTGGGCCTTGCGGTCGCTCCATGCGGAAACGGGCGATGAGCGCTATGCACGGGTGCGTGCTCTGGTGCGTCGCCCGACCGATGTCTCGGCGGCCTATGTCGCGATGGTCGAGGAGAACGAGATCCGTTCCGATCTCTCGCCTTACGAGCGCGGGAGGATTGCGGCGCTTGCGGCGGGGCAGGGGGCGTTCGGGTCGGTGGAGGAAGCGGTCGACGTGTTGTTCGGCGCGGCCTCGAAGGCGAAGCGGTCGAAGATCCGCAGCTTCGCCCTGATCCACGAGGAGCTGGGCGATCTCCTGAGTTTCGCCACGACGCTGGGCGAGCGGCCCGGGCTGCGTCTGGCCCATGCCCTGCGGCTGGGCTACGCGGGGGCGCTGCGTGAGGCGCTGGCGGCGGCGCAGGGAGGCGATGCCGAGGCGGAGTGGCTGCTGATGGAGCCCTTCGTAAAGGCTGCCGAAGGGACGGTGGTGGATCCGTCGCGCGGCGGCCGCCCGTCCCGTAAACAGGTGCCTGTCTCGGCGACGGTCCAAATCGAGCGTCCTGCCGACGGTCCGGGCTACCTGTTGCGGCTGGAAGGGGACGACGTCGACGAGGCGCTCGTGCAGCGTATGGCGCAGGAACTGCGAAAGCTGCTGGCGTCGGGGCGGGTTTCGCCCGCGAAACCCTTCTGATCCACAGTTCTTCCGAGGGGCGGGTGCCGGAAACCGGCTTCGCCCTTCGGACTGGACAAGCCGCTCCATCGGCATCAGACTTCCTGCGGACGGAGCGTGATGCCGCTCCGCCGCTCCGGACGCGTCCCGAAAACGGGTACTTTTGGTGTGTAGAGCTGGTTAAAATTATCCATACATATGAACTGGTTAACCGCGTAACGCGCATAATATCCCGGGAATGAGCGTCTCTTCCGACAGTCGCGGGCCTCTGCCGTCGGGGGGTTTCGCGGCGAAACCCCCATTAGACAGGAAGATGCGGAGGCCCGCCGGTTGCCGATGCGCGGGGGGGGCGGGGGCCCCCCCGCGGGGAGCCACTGGAAAAGCGGGGGCCTCGATCCTAGATCCGGCGTCAGAGACAGAAGGACCCATCGACATGCGCCTGATCCTCGCCATTCTGCTGCCCTGGCTGCAGTTCTTCACCATCGGCCGCCCCTTTGCCGGCATCATCTGTCTGATCCTGCAGCTGACGCTGATCGGCTGGCTTCCGGCGGCCATCTGGTCGGTCTTCGCGCTGAGCCAGTATCAGACCGACCGGAAGATCGAAGCGGCCTCGCGCGGCCGCCACGGCTGAGGCGCGCGCCACCCATCGGCGGGGCAGGGCCGTCGCGGCCCGCCCTTCAACAGGCTCCCCCCCCGGCCGGGTAATCCTCGCACCGCTCCTGCGGTTTTCCGCGAGGCTCCGGCGGCTTTTCCTGCTTTGCAGAACGACCGCGGGATGAGACTGTCGCGGTGACGATCGGTCGCAGGCCGCCGGGGGAGGACCGGCCCCTGCCTCGAGACCGACGTTTCACGAGGGAGGACAGTCATGACACGTTTCATTCTGGCAAGCCTGATGGCGGGCGTTCTGGCGCTGCCGGCGCTGGCTGCCGACTACACGATCCTTGCACCCGCCGCGCCCGGAGGCGGCTGGGATCAGACCGCCCGCACCATGCAGGAGGTGCTGCGGTCCGAAGGCATCTCGGAAAGTGTGCAGGTGCAGAACGTGCCGGGCGCGGGCGGCACAGTGGGGCTCGCGCAGTTCGTAGCCTCGGCGGCGGGCGATCCGAGCCAGCTCATCGTCGGCGGCTATGTGATGGTGGGCGCGATCCTCACCAACGGCTCACCCGTGGGCCTCGACGACGTGACGCCCATCGCGCGCCTCACGGGGGAATACGAGGCCATCGTCGTGCCGGCCTCGTCGCCGATCCAGACCGTGGGCGAGCTCGTCGATCAGCTGAAGGCCGATCCCGGTGCCGTGTCCTGGGCGGGAGGATCGGCGGGCGGCACCGACCATATCGCGGTGGGGCTTCTGGCCAAGGCCGCCGGTGTCGATCCGACGAAGATCAATTACATCGCCTTCTCGGGCGGCGGCGAGGCGCTGGCGGCGATCCTCGGCAGCCAGGTGACGGCGGGCGTCTCGGGGCTGAGCGAGTTCCTGCCGCAGGTCGAGGCGGGCACGATGCGGCTTCTGGCCGTCACGGCGCCGGAGCGGCTCGAGGGGGTGGATGCGCCGACGCTGGCCGAAGCGGGCTATGACGTGGTGTTGCAGAACTGGCGGATGGTCGCTGCGGCGCCGGGGATCTCGGACGAGCAGAAGGCCGCGATCCTGGCGGATATCGAGAAGATGAACGCGTCCGAAGGCTGGCAGAAGGCGCTGGCCTCGAAGGGCTGGGCCAACACCTGGCTGGCCGGCGACGCCTTCGCGGAGCAGCTGGCCAAGGACAGGGAGACGACGGAGGGCATCCTGCGGGAGATCGGTCTCGTCAAATGAGGCACCGCTTCCCCGACAATCCACGCCGCCCCGACCGCGCGGCGGTGGTGATCGGCCTGCTCTTGGCGAGCGTGGGCGGGCTTCTGCTGTGGGAGGCGCACCGCCTGCCGCAACAGGGCGGCTACGGCGGGGTGGGCCCCGCCGACGTGCCGCGGATGATCGGCTGGGGTCTGATGGCCCTGGCCGTCTGGACCGTGGTCGAGGCGATGCGCGGGGGCTTCGAGCCCCGCCCGCGCCAGCAGGTGCCGGCCGTGCTCTGGATCGTGGGCGGGCTCGCGGCCCAGCTCTTGCTGCTGCCCGTGGCAGGCTTCTCCATCGCAAGCGGCCTGCTCTTTGCCTGCACCGCCCGCGGCTTCGGCGAGCGGAGGCTCTGGATCGCGCTGCCCGCGGGCCTGATCTTCGCGCTGCTGGTCTATGGCCTCTTCGACGGGATCCTGTCGCTGAACCTGCCCTCGGGCCCGCCCGAGCGGCTGATCTACGGAGGCTGAATGGGCACGTTCGACTTCCTCCTGCAGGGTCTCGCGGTGGCGCTCGATCCGATGATCCTGCTCTATGCGCTGGTGGGGGTCACGCTCGGCACGGCGGTGGGGGTGCTTCCCGGCATCGGTCCCGCGCTGACGGTGGCGCTCCTGCTGCCGGTCACCTACGGGCTCGACCCCGCGGGATCGCTCATCATGTTCGCCGGGATCTATTACGGCGGCATGTATGGCGGCTCGACGACCTCGATCCTGCTCAATACGCCGGGCGAGAGCGCCTCGATCGTGACGGCGCTCGAGGGCAACAAGATGGCCCGGGCGGGCAGGGGAGGGCCCGCGCTCGCCACCGCCGCCATCGGCTCCTTCGTGGCGGGGCTTCTGGCGACGATCGCGCTGGCGCTGATCGCGCCCACCGTGGTCAAGCTCGCGCTGGTCTTCGGGCCGCGGGAATATTTCGCGCTGATGGTGCTGGCCTTCGTCACCGTCTCGGCCGCCTTCGGCGACAGCACGCTCCGGGGGCTCACCTCGCTCTTCATCGGGCTCGCGCTGGCGGTGGTGGGCATCGACCAGCTGACCGGGCAGGCGCGGCTCTCCTTCGGCGTGCCGCAGCTTCTCGACGGGATCGAGGTCACGACGCTCGCGGTGGCGCTCTTCGCGGTCGGCGAGGCGCTGTTCGTGGCAGGCCGCGGGATGCATCGGGACGACGAGGCCATCGCGGTGAAGGGCTCGCTCTGGATGACCGCGCGGGACTGGGGCCGGTCGTGGAAAAGCTGGCTCCGCGGGACGGTGATCGGCTTTCCCATCGGCGCCATGCCGGCGGGCGGGGCCGATATCGCGAGCTTCCTGTCCTATGCGACCGAGAAGCGCTTCACGCGCCACCCCGAGGAGTTCGGCCACGGCGCCATCGAGGGCGTGGCCGGGCCCGAGGCGGCCAACAATGCCTCGGCCGCGGGCACGCTCGTGCCGCTCCTGACGCTGGGCCTGCCCACGACGGCCACGGCCGCCATCATGCTCGCGGGGTTCCAGCAGTTCGGGCTCCAGCCCGGCCCGCTGCTGTTTGCCACCAACCCCCAGCTCGTCTGGGGGCTGATCGCAAGCCTCCTCATCGCCAACGTGATGCTTCTGGTGCTGAACCTGCCGCTGATCGGGCTCTGGGTGCGGCTGCTGACCATCCCGAGGCCCTGGCTCTATGCGGGCATCCTGCTCTTCGCCACGCTCGGCACCATCGGGGTCAATCCCTCGCCGGTCGAGCTGGGGATGCTTCTGGGCTTCGGCGTGCTGGGCTATCTCATGCGGCTTTTCGGCTATCCCATCGCGCCCGTGGTGGTGGGGCTGATCCTCGGCCCCATGGCCGAGCAGCAGCTGCGCCGGGCGCTCGCCATCGCGCAGGGGGATGTCACGACGCTCATCGCCTCGCCCATCGCGGCTACGCTCCTCGGGCTTGCGGCGGCGGCGCTGATCGTGCCGATCCTCATGCGCCGTTATGGACGCGGCGACATCCTCGTGAAGATCGCAGCCGACGAGGACTGAGCGCGCAGCCCTGCCGAACGGCTCGCCCCGCCGGATCCGGCCCGGGGCGACGCCGTGGCGGGAGGTGCGGGAGTTCCCTGCGGCAGGTTTTCCGCTAAGTAATTATTTTTCAATAGTAAAACGGCCACCGCCCGTTCTCCGGTTCCCGACGATGCCGAACGGATCGGGGCGGATGCCATTCGCGCTTCGTGAACGGCGGCCTCACCCGCCGTAGATGTTCCAGGACCGGGCGAGGCGGTCCTCGTCGATGTTGCGCCCGATCAGCACGAGCGTTCCTTCCTCGGGCGCGGGGCCGGGCAGGTCGGTCCCCTCGGGCAGGATCTCGGGCGGCTGCACCATCCGGCGCACGGACTGGAGGAGGAGCCGCCCCGCCGGCGTCCGCACGACGCCCTTCACCCGCACCACATCCTCGCCGCGGGCCTGCAACAGCGCCGAGAGCCAGGTCGAGAGGGCGACCCAGCCCCCCTCGGCCCCGATGCGGAGCCGGTGCGGTCGGATCGGAGCCGCCGCCGCAAGCGGGGGGAGGGGACAGGGCTCGGCCCCGTC
>NZ_MABH01000128.1 GCF_001720585.1 Cereibacter johrii
AGTTCGGCCAGCGCCGCGGCGACGGCCGCCCCGTCGCGGCCCGTGCGCCAGGCCTCGAGCCGGGCGATCTGGTCGCGCTCGGCCTCGGGGTCGGCCACCATGATCGCGCCGTCTCCCGTGGTGAGCGGCGAGGGCGCGCCGGAGGTCCAGCGGTTCACGCCGACCACCACCGTCTCGCCGGTCTCGACCCGGGCGATGCGCTCGGCGTTCGATTCGACGAGCCGCGCCTTCATGTAGTCGATGGCCTCGATGGCGCCGCCCATCGCCTCGATATGGGCCAGCTCTTCCCGCGCCCCTTCCTTCAGCGCCTCGACCCTGCGCTCGATGGCCGGGTTGCCGTCGAACAGATCCTCATATTCCAGCAGGTCCGATTCGTAGGCCAGGATCTGCTGCATCCGGAGCGACCATTGCTGGTCCCACGGCCGCGGCAGCCCCAGCGCCTCGTTCCAGGCGGGCAGCTGCACCGCCCGGGCGCGGGCCTTCTTCGAGAGCGTCACGGCCAGCATCTCGATCAGGATCCGGTAGACGTTGTTCTCGGGCTGCTGCTCGGTCAGGCCCAGCGAATTGACCTGCACCCCGTAGCGGAAGCGGCGGTACTTCTCTTCCTCGATGCCGTAGCGGTCGCGGCAGATCTCGTCCCAGAGATCGACGAAGGCGCGCATCTTGCACATCTCGGTCACGAAGCGGATACCCGCATTCACGAAGAACGAGATCCGCCCCACCATGGCGGGGAAATGCTCGGCCGGCACCTTGGTGCGCAGGTCGTCGAGCACCGCGATGCCGGTCGCCAGCGCGAAGGCCAGCTCCTGCTCGGGCGTGGCTCCGGCCTCCTGCAGATGGTAGGAGCAGACGTTCATCGGGTTCCACTTGGGCAGATGGACCCGCGTGTAGGCCGCCACGTCGGTGATCATGCGCAGCGAGGGCCGCGGCGGGCAGATGTAGGTGCCGCGGCTGAGATATTCCTTCATCAGATCGTTCTGCACCGTGCCCTGCAGCTTCGAGATGTCGGCGCCCTGTTCCTCGGCCACCGCGACATAGAGCGCGAGCAGCCAGGGGGCGGTCGCGTTGATCGTCATCGAGGTGTTCATCTGCTCGAGCGGGATCTGGTCGAACAGCATCCGCATGTCGCCCAGATGGCAGATCGGCACGCCGACCTTGCCCACCTCGCCCCGCGCCAGCGCATGGTCGCTGTCGTAGCCGGTCTGGGTGGGCAGGTCGAAGGCGACCGACAGCCCCGTCTGCCCCTTGGCAAGGTTGGTGCGATAGAGCGCGTTCGAGGCCTTCGCCGTGGAATGGCCGGCATAGGTGCGGAACAGCCAGGGGCTATCCTTCTGGGTCATGGCAAGGGGACTCCACTCGACGAGGGCAAGGATATTGCTGCCTGCCGTGTTTATGCGAAAGATAATGTCCCTGTCAATTCGCCGCGACGCGGCATGGTTCCGCAACCTCCGTTGCATCCGACCGAAAGGCGGATCCTGCCGCGCGTTCCCACGCCAAAGTCGTTGGGAGCAGGCGGCGACCGCATCTCCCAACTGTCTGGAAAGCGCAAGAGAAGGGGGGCGACCACGATGACGCTGCGTTGCGGCAGACAGATTATTACAAAATGAACCCATCAACTATTGCAATGTTGCTTGGCCGATCGTATCTCATCCCGACAGTGCCGCCGATTCTGCGACGCGGCGCATCCCTTTCGGCCCTACAGGAGGCAAGCATGGCCCTCGACGTGCAAAGCGATATCGTCGCCTACGACGCGCCCAAGAAGGACCTCTACGAGATCGGCGAAATGCCGCCTCTCGGCCATGTGCCGAAGGAGATGTATGCCTGGGCCATCCGGCGCGAGCGTCATGGCGAGCCCGATCAGGCCATGCAGATCGAGGTGGTCGAGACGCCCTCGATCGACAGCCACGAGGTGCTCGTCCTCGTGATGGCGGCGGGCGTGAACTACAACGGCATCTGGGCCGGCCTCGGCGTGCCCGTCTCGCCGTTCGACGGTCACAAGCAGCCCTATCACATCGCGGGCTCGGACGCGTCGGGCATCGTCTGGGCGGGGGGCGACAAGGTCAAGCGCTGGAAGGTGGGCGACGAGGTGGTGATCCACTGCAACCAGGACGATGGCGACGACGAGGAATGCAACGGCGGCGACCCGATGTTCTCGCCCACCCAGCGGATCTGGGGCTACGAGACGCCGGACGGCTCCTTCGCCCAGTTCACCCGCGTGCAGGCGCAGCAGCTGATGAAGCGGCCGAAGCACCTGACCTGGGAAGAGGCGGCCTGCTACACGCTGACGCTCGCCACCGCCTACCGGATGCTCTTCGGCCACAAGCCGCACGACCTGAAGCCGGGGCAGAACGTGCTGGTCTGGGGCGCCTCGGGCGGCCTCGGCTCCTATGCGATCCAGCTCATCAACACGGCGGGCGCCAACGCCATCGGCGTCATCTCCGAGGAAGACAAGCGCGACTTCGTCATGGGGCTGGGCGCCAAGGGCGTCATCAACCGCAAGGACTTCAAGTGCTGGGGCCAGCTGCCCAAGGTGAACTCGCCCGAATATAACGAGTGGCTGAAAGAGGCGCGCAAGTTCGGCAAGGCGATCTGGGACATCACCGGCAAGGGCATCAACGTCGACATGGTGTTCGAACATCCGGGTGAGGCGACCTTCCCGGTCTCGTCGCTCGTGGTGAAGAAGGGCGGCATGGTCGTGATCTGCGCCGGCACCACCGGCTTCAACTGCACCTTCGACGTCCGCTACATGTGGATGCACCAGAAGCGCCTGCAGGGCAGCCACTTCGCCAATCTCAAGCAGGCTTCCGCGGCCAACCAGCTGATGATCGAGCGCCGCCTCGATCCCTGCATGTCCGAGGTCTTCCCCTGGGCCGACATCCCGGCCGCCCATACGAAGATGTACAGAAACCAGCACAAGCCCGGCAACATGGCGGTGCTGGTGCAGGCCCCGCGCACGGGGCTGCGCACCTTCGCCGACGTGCTCGAGGCCGGCCGCAAGGCCTGACCGCAGCGATCCGCCAGTCTCAGCCGCCGTGGCCCCGGCCTCGGCGGCTTTGGATTTTAAGGATTTACTTGCCCGCTGTGGAAATGCGCGATTGACAGCGTGCCCCGGCCGCGCTCGCCTTACGGTAGAAAAACCCCCGTCCGAAAGGCGATTCCGGCGCAGATGCCGCAATGACACATGACTGGATCCTCGACGTGCTGAGCGACCTCCGCGCCTATGCCGAGCGGAACGCGCTTTCGGAGCTGGCGGCCGGGCTCGATGAGACGCTCCGGCTCGCCCGGGCCGAGCTCGGGGCCGCCCCGCCGGGGCCCGAGCAGGACGAGCCGCCCCCGCGGCCCAACTGAGCGCCGGCGCTGGCCTTGGCCGGCGCCTGCGGCTATGGTCGCGCCCATGCAGGCCGTGTCCTTCTCCGACGACCAGGCGGAAGCCTATGACCGCGTGGCCGACCAGCTGCGCGGCATGGGGGTGGATCTGGCCAAGGGCGCGCTCTCGGTGCCGGTCGAGGGCAAGTCCTCGGTGCTGGCCGTGGTGGGCAAGGCGGGCTCGGGCAAGACCATGCTGCTCGCCTCGCTGACCAAGGCGCTGATCGAGGCCGGGCTCGAGGTGGTCTCGGGCGACTGGGAGGGCAAGAAGCGCAAGGAGCGGCGGACGCTCGCCATCCTCGCCCCCACCAACAAGGCCGCGAGCGTGCTGCGCCTGCGCGGCGTGCCGGCCACCACCATTCACCGCATCCTCTATTCCCCGGTCTACGATCCGCAATACGAGCGGATTGCCGAATGGTTGGCCGGAAACGGCAAGCGCCCCGAGGTGGAGGGCCTGTCCGAGACGGCGCTGGATCGCGCGAAGGCCTTCTACGAGCAGGTGCCCTCGATCCCCGGCGCGCTGGCCGCGGCGGGTCTCCGGGGGTCTGACTTCATCAAGGGCTGGAAAAGACGCGACGAACCGCTCGACGTGGGCTTCGTGGACGAGGCCTCGATGCTGGACGAACGACAGTTCGACGATCTGCGCGAGATCTTTCCGACGCTGGTCCTGTTCGGCGATCCGGCCCAGCTCGCGCCGGTGGGCCAGTCGGGCAAGATGGTGTTCGACACGCTGGGCGAGGCGCGGAAGCTGACGCTGAGCCGCATCCACCGGCAGGCCGAGGACAACCCGATCCTCGACCTCGCCCATGCGCTGGCCGACCCCGATCTCAGCTTCGAGACCTTCGAGGCGATGGTGGAACGTGCCGCCCGTCAGGACGAGCGCGTGCAGGTGGTTCCGCGCGTGGATGCCGATCTCATGGCCCGCTCGCCGGTCCTCGTCTGGCGCAACCAGACCCGCATCCGGCTCATCACCGCCTTCCGCGCCGCACAGGGTGCGCCCGAGACCGAGCTCCTGCCCGGCGAGCCGCTGATCTGCGACGGGATCGAGCTGCCGCTGAAGCACCGCAAGAAGCGGATCGACCTCGAGGCGCGCGGCCTCATCAAGGGTGCCCAGGTGATCTATCTCGGCCCCGGCAACCGCGAGGGTTTCGCGCGGCTGCATGTCGTGGGCGCCGAGGATCCGCAGGTCTCGGCCGCCTCGATCATCAAGATCGAGAAGCCGGGCGAGGAGGAGCCCTTCATCCCCTCGGCCGCGCGCATGGGGGCGGCCTTCCTGCACGGGGCGGCGGTCACGATCCACAAGGCGCAGGGCTCGCAATGGGAGGTGGTGCAGGTCTTCGCCCCCGACCTCTGGGCCGCGGCACAGGCGGGCCGGACCGAGGCCGGCGTCCCGCTCTGGAAGCGCCTCGCCTATGTCGCGATCACCCGCGCCGAGAAGCGCCTCGTCTGGGTGGTTCGCAACCGGCTCGCCCTGCCGCAGCAGCCGCTGTCGGTCGAGGACCTGCCGCGCACGGCGCCGAAGCTGAAGCTCCAGTCCGAGACGGGAACGCCCTGACGGGGCCTTGACGGCCCCCGGCCGCGGGGATCCTCCCGGCTCCCGGCTCCCGGCTCCCGGCTCCCGGCTCCCGGCTCCCGGCTCCCGGCTCCCGGCTCCCGGCTCCCGGCTCCCGGCTCTCCGCCCCGGATCCCGCCCCTGCCGGCGGGCGTGACTTCGGCTGCGGAGGCGGCTAAGGTCCGGCAAACGTTCAGGGAGCAAGCACATGCGCTGCGTCTTCGTCCAGTTCCGCTGCGTGCCCGGCAAGACCTACGAGGTGGCCGACGCGATCTACGACCGCGAGGTGGTCTCGGAACTCTATTCCACCTCGGGCGACTACGACCTGATTGCCAAGGTCTATGTGCCGGCCGATCAGGACGTGGGCCGGTTCCTCTCGGAAAGCCTTTTCGATATTCCGGGCATCCAGCGCACCCTGACCACGATGACCTTCAAGGCCTTCTGAGGGCGGCTCGAGCAGCCCTGCCTGTTCCGGAAGGCGGGGCTCAGTCCGCAGGCAGGTTTCACCCTCCGAGCAAGCCTTCAGGGGCCGCGGCGTCCCTAGCTCTGAGCCTCGAAGGTGTACCCCGTGCGGCGTCGGAAAGCTTTTTCGAGACGCCTCACTTCAGCCAGTCGGCGCGCCCCGTGCCCACCGCCTCGGCGACCGAGCCGAAGCCGTCGCGCTGCAGGAGCGCATCGAGCCCCCGCGCGATGCGCGCGGCCAGCCCGATGCCCTGATAGACCATGGCGGTGTAAAGCTGCACCGCCGAAGCGCCGGCGCGGATCTTGGCATAGGCCTCCTCGGCACTCGCCACGCCGCCCACGCCGATCAGCGGCAGCCGCCCCTCGGTCAGCTCCGACAGCCGGGCCAGAACGCGGGTCGACCGCTCGAAGAGCGGCGCGCCCGACAGCCCGCCCGCCTCGCGGGCATGGGCGCTGCGCAGCCCGTCGCGCGCCAGCGTCGTATTGGTCGCAACGATCCCCGCGATGCCCGATGCCAGCGCCACCTCGGCGATCTCGGCCAGATCCGCGTCCGACAGGTCCGGCGCGATCTTGAGAAAGACGGGCACCGGCCGCGCGAAGCCGGCCTGCACCTGCATCACCCCCTCGAGGAGCGCGGTCAGCGCCTGCCGCCCCTGCAGGTCGCGCAGCCGCTCGGTGTTGGGCGAGGAGACATTGACGGTCGCGAAATCGGCATGGGGGCCGCAGGCGGCCAGCACGGCGGCGAAATCGGCGGCCCGGTCGGGGCTGTCCTTGTTCGCGCCGAGATTGAGCCCCACCGGCACCGCCCCCCGCGGCCGCATCGCAAGCCGGGCGCAGATCGTGGCGGCGCCGTCGTTGTTGAAGCCGAAACGGTTGATCGCCGCCCGGTCCTCGGTCAGCCGGAAGAGGCGCGGCTGGGGATTGCCGGGCTGCGGCCGGGGCGTGGCCGCGCCCACTTCGAGAAAGCCGAAGCCCGCCCGCATCAGCGCGGCGAGCGCCACGGCATTCTTGTCGTAGCCCGCGGCGAGCCCCACGGGGTTCGGCAGCACGAGCCCTCCGATGGCGGTGGCCAGCCGCGGCGAGGTCACCGGACCCGACAGGGGCACGAGGCCCGATCGCAGCGCCGAGAGCGAGAGGGAATGGGCCTTCTCCGGGTCCATCCGGTGAAGAGCCGTCAGCGCCGCGCGTTCAAGGATGTTCACCAGAGCCCCTCGGGGAAGATGTGGCCGGTTGCGCCGAGCGGGAGCGACTTGTCCCACACCACGTCGTCGAGCGTCAGTTTGCGGTAGAGATGCGGAAACAGCTGCTCGCCGCGCGAGGGTTCCCACTTCAGGTCGGGGCCGGCCCGGTCGGGATCGATCGCCACCAGCACGAGGTCGCTTTCGGCGGTGAAATGTTTCGCGGCCGTCTCGGCCACCTGCGCTGCCGTCGAGAAGTGGATGTAGCCGTCCGCCAGATCGACGGGAGCTCCGGCTGTGGCGCCGGCGCGGCGGAAGTCATCCCATTCGGAGCGGCGGAAAATCTTGAAGATCAGCATGCAAGCCTCATGCACCCGGACCGTGCGGCGGTCAATATGGCCCTTCGCGGATGACCTCCGCCGAAGGACCTGCCTCAACGTCACCCGGACCTCGGCCTTTGACAGGGGGCGGGCGTCCCCGCACTGTGTCGGCACCTGTCCAGACCGGGAGCTTTGACATGAAATCCACCCTTCTCGCCTCGGCGGCGCTGGTGGCGCTGACCACGGGCGCGGCGCGGGCCGACTTCGCGCTCACCATCCTGCACACGAACGATTTCCACGACCGGTTCGAGCCGATCTCGAAATACGATTCGACCTGCCCCCCCGAGGACAATGCGGCGGGCGAGTGTTTCGGGGGCATCGCGCGGCTGGTGACGGCGATCTCCGAGGCGCGCGGGCAGGGCGGGACGCGGCTTCTCGTGGATGCGGGCGACCAGTTCCAGGGCTCGCTGTTCTATGCGCGCTACAAGGGCGAGCTTGCGGCCGAATTCATGAACGGTCTCGATTACGACGCCATGACGGTGGGCAACCACGAGTTCGACGACGGCCCCGCCGTGCTCACCGATTTCGCGAAGAAGCTCGAGGCGCCGCTCCTCATGGCCAATGCCGACCTGACCGGCGAGCCCGGGCTGCGGGCCGAGGTGCAGAAGTCGGTGGTGGTCGAGAAGGGCGGCGAGAAGATCGGCATCGTGGGGCTGACGCCGCTCGACACGACCGAGCTTGCGAGCCCGGGCCCGAACGTGATCTTCACCGAGCCGGTGCAGGCCGCACAGGCCGAAGTGGACCGGCTGACGGACGAGGGGGTGACGAAGATCGTGCTGCTCTCGCATCTGGGCTACGAGGCCGACAAGGAGATCGCTTCGGCTCTGAAGAATATCGATGTGATCGTGGGCGGGCATTCGCACACGCTCCTGTCGAACGAGGATGAGGCGGCGGCCGGCCCCTATCCCACCATGGTGGGCGATGTGGCGATCGTGACCGCCTATGCCTATGGCAAGTATCTGGGCGAGCTGAACGTCACCTTCGACGATGCGGGCAAGATCGTCTCGGCCGAGGGCGCGCCGATGCTGCTCGATGCCGCCGTGGCCGAGGATGAGGCGACGGTTGCGCGGGTGAAGGAGCTGGCGGCGCCGCTCGAGGAGATCCGCTCGCGCGTGGTGGCCGAGGTGAGTGCGCCCATCGACGGCTCGCGCGAGAGCTGCCGCAGCGGCGAATGCGCGATGGGCAATCTCGTGGCCGATGCGATGCTCGACCGGGTGCGCGATCAGGGCATCCAGATCGCGATCTCGAATGGCGGCGGGCTGCGCGCCTCGATCGATGCGGGCACGGTCACCATGGGCGACGTGCTGACCGTGCTGCCGTTCCAGAACACGCTCTCGACCTTCCAGGTGACGGGCGAGGCCGTGGTGGCGGCGCTCGAGAACGGGGTGAGCGAGCTCGAGGAGGGCGCGGGCCGCTTCGCGCAGGTGGCCGGGCTGAAATATGCTTTCGACCCGGCGGCGCCGGTGGGCGCGCGCATCTCGGACGTGATGGTGAGGGAGGAGGGCGGCTGGCAGCCCATCGATCCCGCCAAAACCTACGGCGTCGTGTCCAACAACTATGTCCGTCAGGGCGGCGACGGCTTCGCCATGTTCGTCGATGCGGCCAATGCCTATGACTTCGGCCCGGACCTCGCCGATGTGACGGCGGACTATCTGGTGGCCCATGCCCCCTACACGCCGGTGATCGAGGGCCGCATCACCCGCAAGTAGGGCGGTCCGCCCGGGGCCGCACCCCCCCCGTGCGGGTGCGGCTGGTCCTCGGCTCGGCCGGAGGGCCGCCGCCGCCTTGC
>NZ_MABH01000129.1 GCF_001720585.1 Cereibacter johrii
GCCGCGAGCCGCCCGTGCAGCCGCCGCGCCTCGAGAAGCGCCTCGCCATAGCGGAGGCCGGCCCGTCCTCCCGCCCCGTCTGGCGCGGTCATCAGCATCCGGTCCGGCGCGACCCGCGCCCAGTGGCGCAGCTTGCAGGCGATGTCGCTCTCGGCGCCGAGCAGCGTCTGATCCGTCGTCAGCCGCAGGGCTCCGTCCTCCCGCCGGTCGACCTGCAGCCGCGCGCCCGGTGCCATGCCCTCCGTCATCCGTCGACGCAGCTGGTCTGACGGGCTGCGCGCTCTTCCACCGCCCGGTTGTAGACGCCGCTCTGATATTCGATCAGCGTCTCGAAGGCCGCGACCGCCTCGGCCGCATCGCGCGCGAGAATGCCCGAGAAGATCCGCCGTTGCAGCGCCACCACCACGTCGCGCTGGCGGAACTGGAACGAGATCATGTTGGCGGCCGGGATCAGCGACTGGTTCACCATGACCATCACGAGCCGCAGCATCGCATTCGGGCTGGCCGCGGCCACCGCCTGATGGAACTCGACCTCGAGCCGGCAGAAATCCTCGTCCGAGATCTCGGTATGGTCGAGCTCCAGGAGCGCCGCCTCGATCCGCTTGTGATCCGCGCGGTCGGCGTGCTGGCAGGCGGCCTCAATGCAGAGCCGCCCGAGGCTGCGCCGCGTCTCGACGATGTCCGTCAGGCCCACGGCGCCCAGCGACACCAGCCAGTTCGTGGTCTCGTGCAGCGTCTGGGCGGCGATGTCGAGCGAGGGCGGATTGACGAAGACGCCCCCCTTCGGCCCGCGCTTCGAGCGGATGAGCTTCTTCGCCGCGAGGATCTTCATCGCCTCGCGCACCGTGGGTTGCGAGACGTCGAACCGCTCTGCCAGCTCGGCCTCGGAGGGCAGGCGCTCGGCCGCGCCGAGGCGCAGCTGCATGATGTCCTCCTGCAGGATGTCGGCGATCTGCCGGGCCAGGCCCTGACTGCGGTCGATGCTGTTCATTCTTCGTGATTCCTCCAACTCGTCCAAGGTAGCAGGCAATTGCCATATTGAAATATGGGAATGTTGACAAACGCCGCGATTCCATGTGAGCGTAAGAAAAAAGACATAATAACTCCATCCAACAGAACCGCCGTCACGAGCGGCCCAACCGGGAGCAACCGTCATGATCACTCGACGCCATCTGATGGCGAGCATCGGCGCATCCGCCCTCATGCTGCCGCTGGCGCGCCGCGCCATGGCGCAGCAGCCCTTCGTGATCCCGACCTACGGCGGGACCTGGGCGAAGCTCTGGGAAGAGACGCTGGTGCCCGAATTCACCTCGGCCACCGGCATCCAGAGCCAGATCGACGTGGGCCTCGGCAAGGATTTCGTCTCGAAGATCCGCGCCGGCGGCGGGGCTGCGCCCTATTCGGTCTTCATGGGCAACGAGAACATCGCGGCCACCCTGCGCGCCGAAGGCTTCTTCGAGCCGCTCGACATGTCGAAGATCCCCAACGCGGCCAACCTGTATGACGGCCTCATCAATACGGGCAACAACGGGCTGCGCGCCATCGTCTCGCCCATCGGGCTCGCCTGGCGGACCGACATGATCCAGACGCCGCCCAAGGCCTGGACCGACCTGTGGGAGAACCCGGAATATGCCGGGCAGATCGGCCTCTACCAGATCGGCAACACCGGGGCGCAGCTTTTCCTGCGGCTCGCGGGCCGGCTCTTCGGCTCGGGCGATACCGACATCGACACGGCCTTCACGAAGATCAAGGAGCTGCAGCCCTTCACCCAGGCCTCCTGGAGCGGCGAGGTTGCGGCCCAGCTCATGCGCGGCGACGTGGCGATCGCGCCCGTGGACTGGACCGAGATCCTGACGCTGCAGGACAAGGGCGCCCCGGTCGAGATCATCGTGCCCGAGGAAGGGGTGCTGTCCTACGAGCAGAGCTTCAACATCGTGAAGACCGGGCCCGACAAGGAAGCGGCGCACGCCTACATCAACTTCCTGCTCGACCCGAAGATCCAGTCGATCCTCGCGGACACGTTCTACGTCTCGCCCGCCAACCGCGAGGCCGTCATCAGCGAGGCAACCTCGCCGCGCCTGCCGGTGCAGGGCGAGGCCATGTCGAAGATCATCCGCTTCGAATGGGACAACTACATCGACGTCGCAGCCGAGGTCGCCGATCGCTGGAACCGCGAAATCGGCTGACGGCCGCCGCCGGCGCCGCTCCGCGCCGGCGGCCTCTCTCCGCCAGGTGCCGCCCTCCGGGGCTGCGCCCCCAGCGCCCCGGATCCCAGACGCATGACGACCCTCAGACTGGACAGGATCAACAAGTTCTACGGAACTCTGCACATCCTGAAGGACATCGACCTCGACATCGCGCAGGGCGAATTCATCTCGCTGCTCGGCCCCTCGGGCTGCGGCAAGACGACGACGCTGCGCTGCATCGCGGGCTTCGAGGCCGTGAGCGGCGGCAGCATCGCCTTCGGCGGGCGCGACATGACCCGGGCCATGCCCGAGCAGCGCGACCTCGGCATGGTGTTCCAGTCCTACGCGCTCTTCCCGCACATGACGGTGGCCGAGAACCTGTCCTTCGGGCTCGAGGTGCGCAAGATCGCGCCCGCCGACCGCGAACGCCGCATCGCCCAGACGCTCGAGATGGTGCGGCTCACCGGCTACGAGAAGCGCTTCCCGCGCGAGCTGTCGGGCGGCCAGCAGCAGCGCGTGGCGCTGGCGCGGGCGCTGGTGATCGAGCCCGCGGTCCTCCTCCTCGACGAGCCGCTGGCCAACCTCGACGCCAGCCTGCGCGACGACATGCGCTTCTTCATCCGCGACCTGCAGCAGCGGGTGGGGATCACCACGATCTATGTCACCCACGATCAGGGCGAGGCGCTGGTGATGTCGGACCGGATCGTCGTGATGAACCGGGGCGTGGTCGAGCAATGCGGCAGCCCGCGCGAGATCTACGAGCGGCCGCAGAGCCTGATGGTGGCCGATTTCATCGGCCAGTCGAACACGCTGACGGGACGCGTGACGGGCCGAGAGGGCGAACTCTATGTGATCGCAACCGAGGACGGGCCGCTCCGGACCCACGGTGCGCCCGGCCTTGCGGGCGAGGTGCGGGTGATGGTGCGCCCCGAGAACATCGGGACCGCGCCCGGCGACAATACGCTGAGGGGCCGCGTCGTGAAGACGACCTACCTCGGGGCCTCGTGCCTTCTGAACATCGAGACGGCGGCGGGCAGCCGCTTCACCACCCATGCCCCGGCCGACAGCCCGCTTGCACCCGGCTCCGAGGTCACGATGGGCTTTGCCGCGCACAAGGCCTGGGCCTTCGCGGCATGACGGAGGCGGTCCCCCTCGCGCCGCCGCGCCGCCTGCCGGTCTGGTGGATGATCCTGCCCGCGGTGGTGCTGCTCGGCGGCTTCCTGATCCTGCCCTATGCCTCGATCGTGGTGATGAGCTTCCGCGAAGCCTCGACCAGCGCGGTCTATGGCGACGGCTTCACCATCGGCCATTACACCGAGGTCATCACCGATCCCTTCGTCTGGGGCATCGTCTGGCGCACGGTGCGGACGGCGGCCATCGTCACGCTGGTGACGCTCCTCCTCGGCTATCCGGTGGCCTACCATCTGGCCCGCACGCGCAGCCGCTGGGCGAGCCTCCTCTATATCTGCGTGATCTCGCCGCTCCTCGTGGGGCTCGTGGTGCGCACCTTCGCCTGGCTCATCATCCTGTCGAACAGCGGCATGGCCAACAGCGCGCTGAAGGCCGCGGGGCTGATCGACCGGCCGATCCTGTTCCTGAACACGCCCCTGGGCGTGACGATCGCCCTCATCCATGTCTTTTTGCCCTTCGTGATCCTGCCGCTCCTCGGCAACCTTCAGGCCATCAACCCCGAGGTGGCGATGGCCGGCCGGTCGCTCGGCGCCTCGCGGATGCGCACCTTCTTCAAGGTCACGCTGCCGCTCTCGATGCCGGGGATCCAGGCGGGCGCCATCCTCGTCTTCGTCCTGTCCATGTCCGCCTATGTCACGCCGGCCATGCTCGGCGGCACGAAGGGGCGCACCATGGCCGTGCTGGTGGTGCAGTATCTCGTCGACAACTTCCGCTGGCCGGCGGGCGCGGCGCTCGCGATCTTCATGGCGGTGCTGACCGTGTCGATCATCGTCCTCTATCTGCGCCTGACCGCGCGTGCCATGCGGAGGCTGCCATGACCGGAGCGCGCAAGACCCTGTGGGACCACGTCTTCACCCTGCTGGTGGCGCTGATCTACATCTTCCTGATCGCGCCCATCCTGCTCGTGGTGCTGCTCTCCTTTTCGGGAGGCGAGTTCCTGGCCCTGCCGATGGAGGGCGTGTCGCTCCGCTGGTTCGAGGCGCTGTTCAGCAACAGCCGGTTCTACGAGGCGGCCGTCCATTCCTTCAGACTCGCGCTGGTCTCGGCGCTGGTCAACGGCGTCATCGGCACGCTGGCCGCGATCTATGTGATCCGCTTCGCGCCGGCGCATCTGACGAACCCGCTGCGCGTTCTGATGAGCGCGCCGCTGATGGTGCCCGAGATCCTGACCGCCATCGCGCTGCTGTTCTTCTTCTTCGAGGTGGGCGTGGGCAACCGCTGGTCGATGGCGATCCAGATCGGGCACATCCTCGTGACCTTCCCCTATGTCTTCCTGAACGTGGCCTCGGCTTTGTTCAACTTCGACCGGTCGCAGGAAGAGGCCGCGCGCAGTCTCGGCGCGAACGGCTGGCTCACCTTCCGCCGCGTGACGCTGCCCGCGATCAAGCCGGGGGTCATCACCGGCTGCCTCTTCGCCTTCGTGATCTCCTTCGACATCTTCAACATCTCGCTGCTGCTGAAGTCCGTGGGCAAGAACACCCTGCCGCTCGAGCTCTTCGACTATCTGCGCTACAATTTCGACCCGACCGCGGCGGCGGTGGCGACCGTCAGCATCGCGCTGACCTTCGTGGCCGTCCTGATCGTCGATGCCACGGTCGGATTGCGCTCGCTCAGGTTCTGACGCGCGTCCCGTGCCAAGCGGGGCATTGCCCCGGCCCGCGCCCGCGCTGCCCCGGCCCGCGCCCACGATGCGGCGAGGCCGCCCCTTGGGCTGACACATCGGCCATGTTTCAGGGACGCTGCACCGGACGGAGCTGTGCGTCGAGAACGTCCTGCGGAGGCCCGTCCTCCGGCGTGCCCGGCCCCCCGCCGAGGCAAGGCCCGCCATCCATGGCCCGCGGTCAGGCAAGGCCGCTTCGGGCACTTTCCGATGCTTGCCGCTGGAGGTCGTCACGGGCGCCGGGGGAGCGGCCGGCGCCCGTCCGGCGGCTAGAGGTCGGGCGAGACCTTCCAGTCGCGCAGCTTGTAGACCGTGCCGGGGCGCGGGCGCGGCTTCAACTCGGTCTCGCGCATCCGGCGCTTGAAGGAGTGGATCGGCGTGGCGCGGTCGTCGATGCGCACCTCGACCACCGAGGGCCCGTCATGGGCGAAGGCCGCATCGAGGGCCGCGGCGATGTCGTCGGGCTTCTCGACATAGATGCCCTTCAGCCCCAGCGCTTGGGCCGCCGCCGCATAGCCCGGCACCACGCTCTGGGTCTCGAGTTCGGCCGACTGCACGTTCTTGAAGAAGATCTCCTGCCAGAGCTGGATCCAGCCCAGCTTGCCGTTGTTGATGACGATGTTGACGATCCTCTGCCCGTATTGCGCCTGCGTCGCGAGCTCGCCGATCGTGTAGGAGAAGGCCCCGTCGCCGGCGAGCGTCACCACCCGTGCGCCGGCGGGCGCCACGGCGGCGGCCCCGATCGCGCCCGGCACCGAATAGCCGAGCCCGCCCTGACCGCGGGCGAAGACGAACTGCCGCCCCGGCCGCTTGGCGGGCAGGTAGCCCGCGATCCATCCCGCCGAGAAGGAGGCGTCCGAGACCACGATATCCTCCTCGCCCAGCCGCTTGCCGATCTCGGCCATGATGCGGGGCGGGATCACCGGGATCTGGTCCGAGGCCATCTCCTCGGCCTTGGCCGCCTCGCAGCGCTCCTTCACCTCGGCAATGCGGGCCATCCAGTCGGGATGGTGCCCGTTGCGCTCGCCCAGGGCCGCGTCGAGCGCCGCCACCGTCTCGCGCACGTCACCCAGAAGCGCCACCGTGGGGCGGAAGGTCCGCCCATGTTCGAGCGGGTCGAAGTCGATGGTGATGGTCGATTGCTCGGGCCGCGGCAGGGTCCAGTTCATGCCCGTGTTCTGGCTCACCTTCGAGCCGCACCAGATCACCAGATCGGCTTCCTGGATAAGCTCGATGGCCGCGGCGGAGCCCAGCGGATTGAGCACGCCCGCCGCATAGGGCCGCGTCTCGGGCACCGAGCCCTTGCCCGAGAGGCTGGTGCAGACGAGCCCGCCCAGACGGTCGGCGAAGGCGGTCACGCCCTCGGCTGCGTCCGAGCCATGCACGCCGCCGCCACAGACGAGGGCGGGCCGCTTCGCCTTGCGGATGAGATCCGCGGCCGCGGCGATCTCGGAGGCGGGCGGGACGCTCCGCAGGTAGGGGATGCGGCGGCTGCGGTCGTCGACCTTCACCGGCAGGATCTTCGGATCCCAGTCCGCGTCGAAGATGTCATGCGGGATGATGAGCGCGACCGGCCCGGGGCGCGGCGCGGTGGCGATGCGGAAGGCCGTGCGGATCAGCTCGGGCAGAGCCCAGATCGAGGGCACGAGGAAGGCTTCCTTCGAGCAGGTCTTGAAGAAGGAGAGCTGGTCGAAACCCTGGCTCGCGATGCCCTTTTCCTTCAGCGGCAGCCAGTCGAGCGGCAGTTCGCCGATGATCCCCACCATGGGGATCGAGGCGTTCAGCGCCTCGAGAAAGCCCGCGGGCAGGAGGTTCGCCCCGGGGCCCACCGTCACGTCGCAGACGCCGGGCTTGCCGGTCAGGCGGGCATAGGCGTCGGCGGCATAGGCCGCGTTGCGCTCGTCGCGCATGAGGATGTGGCGGATGCGGTCTGTCCGGCGCGAGATCCCGTCATGCAGGGCGGTGGTCTGCCCGCCGGGCATCCCGAACACATATTCGACGCCCGACTGGGCCAGCATCTCTGCCACGAGATCCCCGACATGGGGTGTCGCGTCGTTCATCTTGTCACTCCTGAGGCGTCGTCGGGCCGCTCGGGCCCCGGGGGGTGGCACCGGGCGCGGTGCGCGCCCGGGCAGAGGGTCTCGGGCAGCCTGCCCGGCGGTGCGGCCGCGTCACCTCCTGCGGGAGAGTCCCGCGGCCGCGGGGTCGTGGGGGATCGGGCTCCCGGAAGACGGGCCGCCGATCCTGTTCCGATGCGGCGGGCCTCCGGCGCGGAGGCCTGTCCCCTGTCTGTCGTGATCCCGGCTGCGGGTGCGCACGGCTCTTCCACCGTCGCCGGGGGTGGGTGGGGGCGGCGGCTGCCGCCCCCTGTCGTGTCAGCCCTGCTGCCAGGACTTGATGAGCTCGTCATAGGAGATGGTCTCGCCCTGGGGCTTCTCGTTCTCGAGCCGGGCCACCGGGGCGCCGGGGGCGTCGAGCCATTCCTGCGGGTCCTTCTCCTCGTTCAGCTTCGGGCCGAGATCGCCCTGCACGCCCGCGCGCTCGAGCCGGGCCAGCACCTTCTCCTGCTCGGCGCAGAGCGCGTCGAGCGCCTCCTGCGGCGACTTGGCGCCCGACATGGCGTCGCCGATGTTCTGCCACCAGAGCTGGGCGAGCTTGGGATAGTCCGGCACGTTCGTGCCCGTGGGCGACCACTGCACCCGGGCGGGCGAGCGGTAGAATTCCACCAGCCCGCCGAGCTTCGGCGCGCGGTCGGTGAAGCTCTGGTGCTGGATGGTGGATTCGCGCACGAAGGTCAGGCCCACATGGCTCTTCTTCACGTCGACCGTCTTCGAGGAGACGAACTGCGCATAGAGCCAGGCGGCCTTGGCCCGGTCGTCGGGGGTGGATTTCAGCAGCGTCCAGGAGCCCACGTCCTGGTAGCCCACCTTGGTGCCCTCCGACCAGTAGGCGCCGTGCGGCGAGGGGGCCATGCGCCATTTGGGCGTGCCGTCCTCGTTCATCACCGGCAGGCCCTCCTTGACCATGTCGGCGGTGAAGGCGGTGTACCAGAACATCTGCTGGGCCACCTCGCCCTGCGCCGGCACCGGGCCCGATTCCGAGAAGGTCATGCCGGCCGCCTGCGGCGGGGCGTATTTCTGCAGCCATTCGATCGATTTGGTGATCGCATAGACCGCGGCCGCATCGTTGGTGGCCCCGCCGCGCGCCACGCAGGAGCCCACGGGGCGCGAATTCTCGTCCACCCGGATGCCCCATTCGTCGACGGGCAGCCCGTTCGGATCGCCCTTGTCGCCCATGCCCGCCATCGACATCCAGGCATCGGTGTAGCGCCAGCCGAGGCTCGGGTCCTTCTTGCCGTAATCCATGCTGCCATAGGCGCTCTTCGGCCCGCCGAGCGCGCTCATGTCGCGCCCGGTGAAGAATTCGGCGATGTCCTCGTAGGCCGACCAGTTCAGCGGCACGCCCAGCTCGTAGCCGTATTTGGCCTTGAAATCGGCCTTGGTCTGGGCGTCGTCGAACCAGTCGGCGCGGAACCAGTAGAGGTTGGCGAACTGCTGGTCGGGCAGCTGGTAGAGCTCGCCGTCGGGCGCCGTGGTGAATTTCAGGCCGATGTAATCCTGCAGGTCGAGGCCGGGGTTGGTGACCTCCTTGCCCGCATTGGCCATCCAGTCGGTCAGGCTGCGCGCCTGCTGGTAGCGCCAGTGGGTGCCGATCAGGTCGCTGTCGTTGATATAGGCGTCGTAGATGTTCTCGCCCGACTGCATCTGGGTCTGCAGCTTCTCGACCACGTCGCCCTCGCCGATCAGGTCGTGGCTGATCCTGATGCCGGTGATGGCGGAGAAGGCGGGGGCGAGGACCTTGCTTTCATATTCGTGGGTGGTGATGGTCTCGGAGACGACCTTGATCTCCATCCCGGCGAAGGGCTGGGCCGCATCGATGAACCATTGCATCTCGGCTTCCTGCTCGGCGCGCGAGAGCGCGGAGAGATCCCCGATCTCGGCGTCGAGAAACTTTTTCGCGGCCTCCATGTCGGCCCAAGCGGGCGCGGCCACGGCCATCAGGCACAGGGCCATCGCGGTGGCGGTCGTTCGGTATCTCATGCAGGTCTCCTCCCAAAGACGTTGGACATTGGCCGGGCTCCCCCCCGGCACGGGTCGGTCACACCCAGCGGAAGACCGCCGCGGCGTAGATCAGGCAGAGCGCGAGCGCGCCCCAGAGCGGCGGCCCCATCAGCGCGAGCCAGCCCAGGCACAGGAAGGCCGAGCCCAGGAGCGAGATGAACAGCCGGTCCCCCCGCGTCGTCTCGATCCTGAGGATCCCCACACGCGGAACCTCCGGCCGCGCCACCGCAAGAACCGTCATCAGCACGAGAAGGCTGCCGATGG
>NZ_MABH01000130.1 GCF_001720585.1 Cereibacter johrii
GACAGGAAGGCCGCGGCGAACCCCGCCCCCAGCGCCAGCTCGCGCGGGGCGCCGAGCGCCCCCAGCGCCACGAAGGTGGCCGCCCCCAGAAGGGCTGCGGTGATATAGATCTCGCGCCGCAGGATCACCGGGCTCTCGCCGCCCAGAAGATCGCGCAGGATGCCGCCGAAGGTCGCCGTGGCCACCCCCATGGCGATCGCGATCACCGGCCCCGCCCCGGCCTGCAGCGCCCGCTCGGCCCCCGTCACCGCAAAGAGCGACAGGCCCACCGCATCGAGCCAGAGCAGGAAGCGGTAGCGCGACTGGGGGATGTGGGCGAAGAAGAAGGTGAAGACCGCGACGCCGAGGCAGGCCAGCACATAGGCCGGCTCCTCGACCCAGAAGACCGGGGTGCGGCCGAGCACGAGGTCGCGGATCGTGCCGCCGCCCACGCCGGTCACCGCGCCGAGCAGCACGAAGCCCGCGATATCCATCTCCTTGCGCGAGGCCACGAGGGCGCCCGTCACGGTGAAGATGCACAGGCCGAACCAGTCGAGCAGGATCGTGACGGTCTGAAACATCCGGGCCT
Source organism: Cereibacter johrii (assembly GCF_001720585.1). Classification (GTDB taxonomy): domain Bacteria; phylum Pseudomonadota; class Alphaproteobacteria; order Rhodobacterales; family Rhodobacteraceae; genus Cereibacter_A; species Cereibacter_A johrii. Next base: position 569 of record NZ_MABH01000130.1, read on the forward strand.
CCTCCGGGCGGGTCCGTCCCTTTTGGCCGGAGGGCCGCGGGAACTCAAGCGCAGGGAGGGCCGCCCTCCCCCGGATGCGCGCGGCGGGCGCCGATCGAGCGGGGGGCGGCAGGGGCCGGGCTCGAAAGCAGGTGCGACAGGCCCCCGATCGGCCGGGGAGACCTACGCCGAAAGGCGCTGTGCCCCTTTCTCTGAAAGGGAAAAATCCGCAGGCCCGGCCTGTTCGGCTTTGAAAAAATGCCTCTGTCGGGCAGACTTTCCGTCGAATCCCTTTCCCCTGACATTTCTCGATCGGATCCGTTTCATGGCCAATCTTCCGACCTTCAGCGTCACCAGCACCCCTGCCGTCGAGGGCAATTACCTCACCTACACCATCCGGCTCTCCGAGCCCGCCCCCGATGCGGTGAGCGTGGATTACCAGTTCCGCTCCGGCACCGCGCTGCTCGACGAGGATTTCTATTCGGCCGCCCCCTCGGGCACGCTCGTCTTTGCCCCGGGCGAGACGGTGCTGACGCTCCAGATCCGGTCCTACAACGACAGTCTGGATGAGGTCGACGAGAGCTTCTTTCTCGAACTGAGCGAGCCGCAGGGTGCGGAGTTCGGCGCCGACATCTCGACCCTCGTCACCGCGGGCTGGGTGATCGACACGGACGGGGCGGGGCTGAACCGGGCGCTCGCCGTCTCGAACCCGGTGGTGACCGAGGCCGCGGGCGGGCAGGCGCTCTTCACCCTCGCGCTGTCGGAGGCCTTCACCACCGACCGCAGCTTCACCTACACGACCTACGACGGGTCGGCCCGGGCGGGCGCGGATTATGTCGCCCGCACCGGCACCGTCACCTTCCTCGCCGGCCAGACCGAGGCCACGGTCGCGGTCAATCTGATCAACGATGGCGCGGTCGAGGCGGGCGAGACCTTCGGTCTTGCGGTCACCGGCGCCCATGGCGTGCCCGCCGCCACCGGCGCGGCCGAGATCCTGAACGACGACGGGCCGGTGCCGGTGATCTCGGTCGAGGGCGACCGGGTGGTCGAGGGCAGCTACCTCGTCTACACGATCCGGCTCTCGGAACCGGCGACCGACGCGGTGAACGTGGATTACCAGTTCCGCTCGGGCACCGCGCTGCTCGACGAGGATTTCTATTCGGCCGCCCCCTCGGGCACGCTCACCTTCGCCCCCGGCGAGACGGTGCAGACGCTCCGCATCCGCTCCTACAACGACAGTCTGGATGAGATCGACGAGAGCTTCTTTCTCGAACTGAGCGAGCCGCAGGGCGCGCAGTTCGGCGCCGACATCTCGACCCTCGTCACGACGGGCTGGGTGATCGACACGGACGGGGCGGGGCTGAACCGGGCGCTCGCCGTCTCGAACCCGGTGGTGACCGAGGCCGCGGGCGGGCAGGCGCTCTTCACCCTCACGCTGTCGGAGGCCTTCACCACCGACCGCAGCTTCACCTACACGACCCATGACGGATCGGCCCGGGCCGGCGCGGATTATGTCGCCCGCACCGGCACCGTCACCTTCCTCGCCGGCCAGACCGAGGCCACGGTCGCGGTCAATCTGATCAACGATGGCGCGGTGGAGGCGGGCGAGACCTTCGGCCTCGCCGTCACCGGCGCCCATGGCGTGCCCGCCGCGACCGGCACGGCCGAGATCCTGAACGACGACGGGCCGGTGCCGGTGATCTCGGTCGAGGGCGACCGGGTGGTCGAGGGCAGCTACCTCGTCTATACGATCCGGCTCTCGGAACCGGCGACCGACGCGGTGAGCGTGGATTACCAGTTCCGCTCGGGCACCGCGCTGCTCGACGAGGATTTCTATTCCGCCGCTCCCTCGGGCACCCTCACCTTCGCCCCCGGCGAGACGGTGCAGACGCTCCGCATCCGCTCCTACAACGACAGTCTCGACGAGATCGACGAGAGCTTCTTTCTCGATCTGAGCGATCCCCGCGGCGCGCAGTTCGGCGGCGGCAACCGTGCGCTGTCCACCGGCGGCTGGGTGCTCGACAGTGACGGGGTGGGGCTGAACCGCTCGGTCTCGGTCGGCCATGCCACGCTGCAGGAGGGGCCCGGCGGCCGGGTCGCGGTCTTCGTGGTCGAGCTTTCCGCCCCCTCGGCCGAGCGGATCGCCGTAGGCTTCCAGACCCTCGCCGGGACGGCCCGCCCCGGCAGCGACTTCGCCGCCCGGTCGGGCGAGGTGGTCTTCCTGCCCGGCCAGACCCGGGCCGAGGTTCTCATCCCCATTCTCGACGATCTCGTGCTCGAGAATACCGAGAGCTTCAGCCTGCGCCTCGTGCCGCCCTTCCCCAGCGCCATCTCCTCGGTCACGCCGGTGCCGGTGGGGGTGGCCACCCTCCTCGACGGCACGTTCAGCGGCTCGGGCGGCAACGACCGGCTGATCGGCACGGCCAATGCCGAGCGGATCGAGGGGTTCGGCGGCAATGACCGGATCGAGGGCCGGGGCGGCAACGACCTTCTGTCGGGCGGCGCGGGCAACGACCTGCTCGACGGCGGCGGCGGACGCGACCGGATGGTGGGGGGCACGGGCAACGACCGCTATGTCGTCAACCATGCCGGGGACAGCACGATCGAGCTTTCCGGGGGCGGCATCGACACGGTGCAGAGCAGCCTCTCCTGGACCCTGGCCGCCAATGTCGAGCGGCTGGTGCTGACCGGCGGGGCCGCCCTGTCGGGCACCGGCAACGGGCTTTCGAACCTTCTCACCGGCAATGGCGGGGCGAACCGCCTGCAGGGGCTTGCCGGCAACGACACGCTGAACGGCGGCGGCGGGCGCGACGTCATGATCGGCGGGACGGGCAACGACACATACATCACCAATGGCGGCGACACGATCGTGGAGCGCGGGGGCCAGGGGGTGGATGTGGTGCGCGCCTCGGTCAGCTACACGCTGGGCGCCCAGCTCGAGACGCTGGTGCTGACGGGCACGGCGAACCTTTCGGGGACCGGCAACGGGCTTTCGAACCTGCTGATCGGCAATGGCGGGGCGAACCGGCTGAACGGCGGCGGCGGCAACGACACGCTGAGCGGCGGCGGCGGGGCGGATCTGCTGATCGGCGGCGCCGGGCGCGACAGCTTTGTCTTCAACACCCGCCCCGGGCCCGGCGCGATCGACCGGATCTCGGATTTCAACGTGGCCGACGACGTGATCCATCTGGAGAATGCGGTGTTCCGCGGCCTTCCGGCGGGGGCGCTGCGCGGGGCGGCCTTTGCCTCCAACCTCTCGGGACAGGCCACCGATGCGGCCGACCGGATCCTCTATGAACGCGACACCGGGGCGCTCTGGTTCGATGCCGACGGCACCGGAGGGGGCGCGCGGGTGCAGATCGCGACCCTCTCGGCGGGGCTCGCCCTGACGGCCGCGGATTTCTTCGTGATCTGAGGGGCCGGGTTCCGGAGGCCGGGAAAGAAGATCCTCCGGCCCCGAAGGGCCGGAGGTGCGCTCTCGCATCAGAGGAAGAGAGCCGCGATCTGGGCGCTCGACATGGCCCCCAGCTGCGTGGCCGTGAAGGCCGACGCCTGCGCCGTGGTGAGCGCCGCAATATCGGCGGTCTCGAGACCCTTGATGGCGGCCGTGGTCAGGGTGGTGATCTGCGCGGTGGTGAGCGCCGTCATCTGCGCCGTGGTGAGCGCCGCCGCCTGCACCGAGCCGAAGCCTGCCACGGCGGTCGTGGTGAGAGCCGCCACCTGAGCCGAGGTGAGCGCGGCCATCTGCGCCGCCGTCAGGGCTTTCGCCTGCGCCGATCCCAGACCCTTCACGGCCGCGGTGGTGAGGGCTGCGAGATCGGCCGTCTCGAGCGCCGCCACCTGCGCCGTGGAAAGGGCGCCCACCTGACGCGAGCCGAGGGCGGCCGCCTGCCCGGTGGTCAGCGCCGCCACCTGCGCCGTCCCGAAGCCCTTCACGGCTGCGGTGGACAGCGCCGCCACATCCGCCGTCTCGAAGGCCGCCACCTGCGCCGTCGAGAGCGCGCCCAGTTGCGCCGAGCCGAGCGTGGCCGCCTGACCCGTGGTCAGCGCCACGATCTGGGCCGTGCCGAGCCCCTTCACCGCCGCGGTGGTGATCCGGGCGAGCTGGTCGGTGGTGAGGGCCGCCACCTGGCCCGTGGTCAGGCCGGAGGCCTGGACCGATCCCAGACCCGCGATCGCCGCCGTCGAGAGCTGGGCCATCTGCGCCGTGGTCAGCGCCGCCACTTGGCCCGTGGTCAGGCCCGCGACCTGGGCCGAGCCGAGGCCCTTCACGGCCGTGGCGGTGAGGGCTGCGAGATCGGCCGTCTCGAGCGCCGCCACCTGCGCCGTCGAGAGGCCCGCCAGCTGTGCCGAGCCGAGGACGGCCGCCTGGGCCGTGGTCAGCGCCACGATCTGCGCCGTGCCGAGCCCCTTCAGCGCCTCCGTCGAGAGTTGGGGCACCTGCGCCGTGGTCAGCGCCGCCACCTGCGCCGTCGTCAGCGCCCCCGCCTGGGTCGAGGACAGACCCTTCACCGCCGTGCTCGCAAGCGCGGCCACCTGCGCCGTGGTCAGCGCCGCCACCTGCCCTGTCGTCAGCGCCCCCACCTGAGCGGTGGTGATCCCCTTCACGGCCGTGGTGGTGAGGGCCGCGAGATCCGCCGTCTCGAGCGCCGCCATCTGCGCGGTCGTGAGACCCGCCACCTGCGCCGAGCCGAGCGCCGCCGCCTGACCCGTCGTCAGCGCCACCACCTGAGCCGCGGTCAGCCCCTTCAGCGCCGTCGTGGTCAGCGCCGCGGCATCCGCCGTCTCGAAGGCCGCCACCTGCGCGGTCGAGAGGGCGCCCAGCTGCGCCGAGCCGAGCGCCGCCGTCTGGGCCGTGGTCAGCGCCACGATCTGCGCCGTGCCGAGCCCCTTCACCGCCGCCGTCGAGAGCTGCGAGAGCTGCGCCGTCGTCAGCGCCGCCACCTGCGCCGTGGTGAGACCCGCGGCCTGAGCCGAACCGAAGCCCTTCACGGCCGCCGTGGTGAGCGCCGCCACCTGCGCCGTGGTGAGCGCCGCCACCTGCGCCGAGCCGAGCGCCGC
>NZ_MABH01000131.1 GCF_001720585.1 Cereibacter johrii
GCCTCCTGCGCAAGCGGCCACCATCGCCATGGCCACCAGCCCCGCGCCGCGGCCGGACGGGCCCCCCGAGGCCATCGCCACCTCGAACGGGGCGATCAGCCCGCTCGCCATCGCCGTCTCGCGCAAGCCCGAGGCCCGTCCGAGCGACTTCTCGAACGCCATCGAGGCCGCGGTCGCCGCCGCCGTGCAGGAGCCGCGGACGCCGGTCGTGGTGGCCGCCGTTGCACCGCCGAAGCAGGTGGCTCCGGCCGTCCGCGCCCCCTCGCCCGAGGAGGAGGACGAGCCCGAGGTCTCGGTCGCGCCGCGCATTCCCACGCGGGCCAATGTGGCCCAGAACGCGACCTTCGCGAATGCCATCAACCTGTCGAAGACGAACCTGATCGGCGTCTACGGCTCCTCCTCGAACCGCTATGCGCTGGTGCGCCAGTCGAACGGCCGCTACGTCAAGGTGCGTGTGGGGGACCGGATCGACGGCGGCGTGGTGGCGGCGATCACGGGCAGCGAGCTGCGCTACCAGAAGGGCAGCCGGATCTTCGCCCTGTCCATGCCGAAGGGCTGAGCCCCGCCCTTCGCGTCGCGCGTCATGCGCGGGCGCGCAGAAGCCCGAGAGCCTGACCAGACGGCGGCGAGCCGCCATCCGGCCCTGCGCGACAGCATGGCCTGCGCGGAAGGATGGACAGGTCCCACAGGGCAAGCGATAGCTTGACCCTGAGGCAGCACGGGCAGCGCGGCATGGAAAGCCTTCTTCTGCAGGCAAGCATCTATCTCGGCGCGGCGCTGCTCATCGTGCCGCTCGCGGTGCGCGCGGGGCTGGGATCGGTCCTCGGCTATCTCGCAGCCGGCATCGTCATGGGTCCGGTGCTGGGGCTGGCCGGGGCCGAGACAGAGGATCTGCGCCACTATGCCGAATTCGGCGTGGTGCTGATGCTGTTCCTCGTGGGCCTCGAGCTCGAGCCCGCGGCGCTCTGGGCCATGCGCCGGTCGCTCGTGGGGCTCGGCGGATTGCAGATCGTGCTGACGAGCCTCGCCGCCGCGCTGGGGCTGCTCTGGCTGGGCTTTCCCTGGCCCGAGGCGGCCGTGCTCGGGATGGTGGCCGCGCTCTCCTCGACGGCCATCGTGCTGCAGACCATGACCGAGCGGCGGATGCTGCGCACGACCGGAGGGCGCAGCGCCTTCGCGGTCCTTCTCGCGCAGGACATCGCGGTGGTGCCGATGCTGGCGCTGGTGCCGCTGATCGCGCTCCGGCCGGGCGCAGGGGCGCATGGGGCGCACGATGCGACGGACGGCCCCGCCATGCCGATCATCGGCCTGCTGCAGTCGCTGCCGGGCTGGGCCGATACGCTGGTGATGCTGGGCGTGGTGGGCTTCATCGTGCTGGGCGGCCACTTCCTGACCCGGCCGGTGTTCCGCTATGTCCATGCCTCGCGCCTGCCCGAGATGGGGAGTTTCATCGCCCTCTTCACCGTGATGGGAACGGCCTTCCTCACCATGGTGGTGGGCCTCTCCCCGGCGCTCGGCGCCTTCCTCGCGGGCGTCGTTCTTGCCAACTCCGAGTTCCGCCACCAGCTCGAGGCCGACATCCGGCCCTACAAGGGGATCCTGCTCGGCCTCTTCTTCATGGCGGTGGGCATGGGGATCGACTTCCGCCTGCTGGCGGCCGATCCCTGGACGCTCGCGGGCTTCACGCTGGCGCTTGTGGGCCTCAAGGTGCTGGTGCTGGCCGCGCTCGCCCAGTCCTTCGGCCTCAGGGGGCGCGACCGCTGGCTCCTGACCCTGGGCCTCGCGCAGGCGGGCGAATTCGGCTTCGTGCTGGTGGCCTTCGCCGCGCAGGAGACGATCCTGCCCGCGCTCCATGCCCAGAAGGCGCTGATCGTCATCAGCCTCTCGATGCTGGTGACGCCCGTCCTGTTCCTCGTGGCGGGCTGGCTTACCCGGCTGGGAGAGGAGGCCCCTGCCCTCGGGGCGGATGCGATCGACGAGAAGGGGCGCGTCATCATCGCAGGCATCGGCCGCTTCGGGCAGGTGGTGAACCGGCTGGTGCGGATGAGCGGGATCGAGACCGTCGTGCTCGATCACGACATGGCGGCGGTGCAGATCATGCGCCGCTTCGGCGTGAAGGGCTTCTTCGGCGATCCGACCCGCCCTGAACTGCTGCAGGCGGCGGGGCTGGCCGAGGCCACGGTGCTCGTCGTGGCGGTCGACGACCGCGAGAATGCGATCAGGATCGTGCGCTACGCCCGTCAGGTGCGGCCCGACCTGCATATCGTGTCCCGCGCGCGCGACCGGGTGCATGTCTACGAGCTCTATCAGGCGGGCGCGGACGACATCGTGCGCGAGACCTTCGACAGCTCGATCCGGGCGGGGCGCTATGTGCTCGAGAACATGGGCTTCAGCGAATATGAGGCGGCCCAGCGGTCGCGCACCTACTACCGCGTGGACCGCGCCGCCATGCGCGATCTGGCCGAGCTCTGGGTGCCGGGCCAGCCCGCCCATCTGAACGAGGCCTATGTGGCCCGCGCACGCCAGCTCGACGACGACCTCGAGACGGCGATGCTGGAAGAGGCCGGACAGATCCCCCTCGACCCCGAAGCCGCCGAGTGAGGCCCGTCCGGGCCCGAGCCCGGCCGAGCGCTCCGCAGGAGCGTCGACCGGGCTTCCGGGGCTTCAGCCCCCGGACACGCCCGCCTCGGCGAAGGTCGCCATGCCGGAGAGGCAGGCCACCGCGCTCCGCAGGATGTTGATCGCGACGATGGCGCCGGTGCCCTCGCCGAGCCGCATCCCGAGGTCGAGGAGCGGCTCCTTGCCGATCCGCGCCAGCGCCGCCGGATGGGCGCCCTCGGCGCTGACATGCCCCGCTATGGCGTGATCGAGCGCCGAGGGCGTGAGCGCATGGAGCACCGCCGCCGCCGAGGTGCAGATGAAGCCGTCGAGGATCACCGGCGTGCGGCCGACACGGGCGCGCGCGATGGCGCCCGCCATCGCGGCGATCTCGCGGCCGCCCAGACGCCGCAGCACCTCGAGCGGATCCGAGAGCGCCTCGGCGTGCCGCTCGAGCCCCTCCGCCACCACCCGCGTCTTGGCTTCGAGCGCGGAGCCCACGACACCGGATCCGCGGCCGGTCCATTCCGCCGCCGTGCCGCCGAAGAGCGCGGCCGCGATGGCGGCCGCGGCCGTCGTGTTGCCGATGCCCATCTCGCCCACCACGAGAAGGTCGGTCTCGTCGCCGACCGCCTCCCATCCGGCCGCAAGGGCGGCCACCAGCTCGTCCTCGGTCATGGCGGGGCTGACGGTGAAATCGAGCGTCGGCCGGTCGAGCTCGAGCTCGGTCACGGTCATCGAGGCGCCCGCGACGCGGCAGAGCTGGTTCACCGCCGCCCCGCCCGCGCGGTAGTTCGCAACCATCTGCACCGTCACCTCGGGCGGGAAGGCAGAGACGCCGCGCGCGGCGATGCCGTGATTGCCCGCGAAGATGGCGACCTGCGGCCGGTCGAGCGCAGGCCGGCCGTCCCCGATCCAGCCCGCATACCAGATCGCGAGCTCCTCGAGGCGACCCAGCGCCCCTTTCGGCTTCGTCAGCGTCTCGTTCCGCGTGGTGGCTGCCTCGACCGCCTCCGCATCGACCTGCGGGAGCGTCTCGAACACGGCACGGAAGCCGGCGAGGGAGGTGAACGGAGCCTTCATGATGGGTCCTTCCGGTTGCTAGGCTGATCCCGCTTCGGTATCGGGAAGCGGCGGTGGAGACCAGTGGCCGGGAGAGACGGGATGAAAGACAGGCTGTCGCAGCGGTGGGCGGACGTGCAACTGGCGCTGGCGCTTCTTACGCGGTTGCCGCTGCCGGGGCAGGCCCTGCCCGACCGGGGCGCCGGGGCCGCCTGGGCCTGGCCGC
>NZ_MABH01000132.1 GCF_001720585.1 Cereibacter johrii
GCGTGGTGGTCCACCAAGGCGGCGCGCCCGGGGGCGATCCGGGAGCGCCGCCTCAGGCCCGAGGACGGCCGGTGCGGCGGCTCACCAGGTGCGGCGCAGCGTGGCGGTGACGGTGCGGCCCGGGTTGTAATAATCGGCCGTGCCGCGGCCCACGACATGCTGCTCGTCGAACAGGTTGCTCACATTGACGGACAGGCCGGTGTTCTCGGCGATGTCGTAGCTGAAGGCCGCGTCGAAGAGCGTGGCGGCGTCGCTCTTGCCGGTCACGTTCGTCTCCGCGAACTGATAGCTGCCGATGTAGCGGGCACCGAGGCCGAAGGTCATGTCGCCGCCGCGCGCCTGTCCCGGCAGGGTGTAGTTCACCCAGAGCGAGGCCATGCTTTTCGGCACATTGGCGAACTGGTTGCCCGAGACATCTGTGCCGCGCACCACCGCCCGCGTGAGCTCGGCATCCTGATAGGAATAGGCCGCGATCACGTCCCAGTTCTCGGCGATCTCGGCCTTGCCCTCGATCTCGAAGCCGCGCACGCGCGTCTCGCCCACCACCTCGCGCACGATGGTGCCGTCGTCGAGAACGACCGGGATCGTCATGTCCTGCCGGGTCAGGTCGAAGATCGCCGCCGACAGGAGCGCCCGGCTGCCCGCGGGCTGGTATTTCATGCCGATCTCATATTGCTCGCCGCGCTCGGGCTCGACCCCGATCGCGGGCGGCGCCACCGATTCCACATAGCTCGCATAGGCCGAGACCTCGTCGGTGACCTTGTAGGTCAGCGCACCGCGGATCGAGGTCTCCGAGAAATCGTCGCTGTCGTCGAAGGCCGTGCCCGACGAGGTGCCGCGGGACCGGAGGTCGAGCCAGTCGTGCCGCAGGCCCACGGTCGCCACCAGCCGGTCGGCGAAGGACAGGTTCTGCTGCAGGAAGACCGACTTCGTCTTGTAGTCGCTCTTGCGTGTCTCGTAGGGCGAGAGGTTCGAGGGCACGCCGGTCGCGATCCCCGTCGCAATGTCGATGGTGCCTGCTGCGCCGTAGAACGAGGCCGAGGAGAGCGCCGCGTCGCGATATTCGACGCCCACGAGCGTGCTGCTGTCGGTGCTGCCGAAGCTCGTGTCATATTGCAGGATGGCGTTGCCGATCAGCTCTTCGGCCGTGCTGTCGGAGCCGAAATAGAAGCGCGAGAGCTCGGTGCCCACGCGGGAGGCCGAATCCGACAGGTAGATATAGCCGAAATCGTCGGTCAGGTCGCTGTAGCGCAGGTTCGCGGTCAGGCTCAGCCCGCCGCCGAAGTCGTGGCGCAGCATGGCCGTCAGCGTGTCGCGCTCGACATCATGGTCGTTGAAGTCGGCCTCGCCGAAGAAATCGCCGCGATCATACTCGCGGTCGAACGGATAGCCGCCGCTGTTCGGCGTGCCGTCGCGCTTCAGATGGTCATAGACGAGCGTGAGCGTGGTGGCCTCGGTCGGTGCCCAGGTGAGGCCACCCATCAGGAAGCCGTCGTCGTCGCGCGACGTGTCATAGTCGAGCGCGCTGTCCTTCACCTTGCCGGTGAAGCGATAGGCGAGCGTCCCCTGCTCGTTCAGCACGTCGCCCAGATCGAAGCCCAGCTCCTTGTGGTCGTTGGTGCCGATCTGGCCGTAGATCTCGCCGAAGCGGGTGAACTGCGGCACCTTGGTCACGAAGTTCACCGAGCCGCCCGGATCGGAGACACCGAAGAGGGTCGAGTTCGCGCCCTTCAGCACCTCGATCCGCTCGTAGGCATAGGGCTCTTCGCGCACGCCGCGCATCGAGCCCAGCGTCAGCCCGTCGCGGTAGGTCGAGGCCTGGAAGCCGCGGACGAGGAAATAGTCGTTGCGGTCGTCGCTGCCGTAATAGTCGGTGACGATGCCCGCGGAATATTGCAGCACCTCCTCGGTGGTGGTGGCGGCGCGGGCGCGGATCTCGGCCTGGGTCACGACCGACACCGAGGCGGGCGTGTCGAGCAGGCTGGTCGCGACCTTGCCGCCGACCCAGAGCTCCTGCGCCACGACCGAATTGGCATCGTCGTCGGCCGCGGCGGCCGCATCCACGATGATGGGCGAGAGACGGAAGGCGCCCGCGGCCGCGTCGTCCGCCGCATCCTGGGCGCGCAGGCCCGTGGGCAAGGCCACCAGCGCCGAACCTCCGAGCAAGAGCGCCCTGAGGCAGGGGTGACGGAGGAGGGGGCGCGATCTGTCCGCGTGTCGGGGTTTCATGGGCGTTCCACTGGTTGAAGGTCTCTTCCCGCTGGCCCGACAGGCTGCCCCATCCGCTGGCTGTTCCCCCGGCACCGCCGGGGGCCGCCGCGCCCGGCACGGACGCGAGGGACCGCCCTGGCCCCTCGGGGCCGGTGCGATCGGCGGCAGCCCTAGCGGAGCGCCGGGGGGCCTGTATTGTAGATTCCGACGGTTCTTGTCGGATTCTCTGGAAACTTCGCCCTCGGTGCGAGTCCGGGCCTGAAATCCGGCCTCCCGCGCCTTGACGGAGGCGGGGCGGGATGGAAAGGCCGGCCCAACGCAGCTCCGTCCCGAGGGAGGTCCGACATGTCATCCATCCTCTTGCGCCCGCTCGTCCTGGCGCTTCTGGCCCTCGCGCCCGCTGCGGCGGCACAGGACTTCCCGCTGGCCATCGACCATGCCTTCGGCCGCACCGTGATCCCCGAGCGCCCCGTCCGGGTGGCCACGGTCGCCTGGGCCAATCACGAGGTGCCGCTCGCGCTCGGCGTGGTGCCGGTGGGCTTTGCCCGCGCCAACTTCGGCGACGACGACGGGGACGGGCTGCTGCCCTGGGTCGCCGAACGGCTGGAGGAACTGGGCGCCGAGGCGCCGGCGCTCTTCGACGAGGGCGACGGGATCGACTTCGAGGCGGTGGCGGCGAGCGCCCCCGACGTGATCCTCGCCGCCTATTCCGGCCTCAGCCGCGCCGATTACGAGACGCTGAGCGAGATCGCCCCGGTGGTGCCCTATCGCGAGGCGCCCTGGGCCACCGACTGGCGCGAGATGATCCGGCTGAACGGCGCGGCGCTGGGGATGGCCGCCGAGGGCGAGGCGCTCATCGGGCGCATCGAGGGCGAGATCGCCGAAACCGTGGCCCGCCATCCCGAGATCCGCGGCAGGACGGCGATGTTCGCCACCCATCTCGACATCCGCGATCTGAGCGTGATCCGCTTCTATTCCGCGACCGACACGCGGGTGAAGTTCTTCGAGGATCTGGGCCTCGTGACGCCCGAGAGCGTGCGCGAAGCCTCGTCCGGCGGGGCCTATGCCGCCGAGGCCAGCGCCGAGCGGATCGACCGGTTCGACGATGTCGACATTCTCGTGACCTATGGCGGCGAGCCGCTGCGCGAGCGGGTGTCGCAGAACCCGCTCACCTCGCGGATGAAGGCGGTGTCGCAAGGGGCGCTCGTGCTGCTCGGCAACGATCCGGTGGGCACGGCCGCCAATCCCACGCCGCTCTCGATCTCCTGGGTGCTCGAGGATTATGTCGGGCGGCTGGCCGAAGCCGCGCGCCGGGTGCCATGATCCGGCCCCTCCCCAGTCCTGACGCTCCAGCGGGGGGAAATCTTTCCTGCGCCCAGACCCCGCGCGCGGAGCGGGGCGCGGAAGCCGGGGATCCGCCTTCCGCGTCCGTGCCGTGCCGTATCGATGCGGACGGACCCCTGTCCCGCGCATCGGCACGGGGCAGGGGGGCGGGCACTGCGCCTTCGCTCCGGCGGCCGGCGCGCCTTCGCTGGGCGGGGCTCACCCTGCTTCTCGCGGCACTGGCGGTGGCGGCGGCGCTTTCGGTGGGGGTGGGCACGCGCGAGGTCGGCTGGGCCGACATCGCGGGCGGGCTCGCCGGGCGGACCTCCACCATCGGCGAGGCGGTGGTCGCGGTGCGGGTGCCGCGCACGATCCTCGCAGCACTGGCGGGCGCGGCGCTGGGGCTGGCCGGCGCCGTCATGCAGGGCGTGACGCGCAGCCCGCTCGCCGATCCGGGCATCCTCGGCGTCAATGCGGGCGCTGCCATGGCGGTGGTGGTGGGCATGGCCTGGTTCGGGATCGAGACCCTCTCGGCCTATCTCGGCACGGCGATCCTCGGCGCCAGCGGCGCGGCGGCCCTCGTCTATACGATGGGCTCGCTCGGGCGCGGCGGGGCCACGCCGCTCAAGCTGGCGCTGGCCGGAGCCGCCACCTCGATCGCCGTCTCCTCGCTCACCATGGCGATCCTGCTGCCGCGCAACGACATCGCGGGCAGCGTGCAGGCCTGGCAGGTGGGGGGCGTGGGCGGTGCCACGCCCGACGCGATCCTGGCCCTCATGCCCGTCCTGCTTGCGGGGCTGGCGGTGAGCCTCCTCTCCGCGCGCACCCTGAACATCCTCGCCCTCGGCGACGATACGGCGGCGGGCCTCGGCCTCTCCGTCGCGCGGAGCCGCCTCGTCGCGGCCGCGGGGGCGGTTCTCCTCTGCGGGGCCGTCACGGCGATCTGCGGACCCATCGGCTTCGTGGGCCTCGTCGTGCCGCATCTCTGCCGTCTCCTCTGCGGTGTCGATCATCGCTGGCTGCTGCCCTTCTCGGCTCTGGGAGGCGCGCTTCTGCTGATGCTCGCCGACGTGCTGGGCCGGATCCTCGCCCGTCCGGGAGAGCTCGACGTGGGCATCGTGACGGCCTTCGTGGGCGCGCCGGTCTTCATCTGGATCGTGCGGCAACGGAGGATCCGCGAGCTGTGACCACCGAACCTTCTCTCGTCGCCGAGGTCGCGGCCCACCGGCGCCGCCGCCTGCGCCGGGGCGCGGCCCTCGTGCTCGTCCTATCCCTCCTGATCCTCGCGGCCGTGGCGCTGACGCTCTCGGTCGGCTCCACGCCGGTGGCGCCGCTCGACGTGCTCCGTGTGCTGGCCGGGCAGGAGGTGCCGGGCGCCTCCTTCACCGTGGAGCGGCTGCGGCTGCCGCGCGCGGTGCTGTCCCTTCTGGCCGGCCTCTGCTTCGGGCTTGGCGGCGCCGCCTGCCAGACCCTGCTCCGCAGCCCGCTCGCCAGCCCCGACATCATCGGCATCTCGGCGGGCAGCGGGGCCGCCGCCGTCTTCACCATCGTCGTCCTCGGCTGGAGCGGGCCTGCCGTCTCGGTCGCGGCCATCCTCTGCGGGCTCGCCACCGCGCTCGCGATCTATCTCCTGGCCTGGCGCGACGGGGTGGCGGGCGCGCGGCTGATCCTCGTGGGGATCGGGATCTCGGCCATGCTGCAGAGCGTGACCGCCTATCTCCTCCTGCGCGCCCCGGACTGGAGCCTGCAGGAGGCGATGCGCTGGATGACGGGCAGCGTGAACGGCGCCCGGCTGTCGGATGCACCGCCCCTCCTGCTGGCGCTCGCCCTGTTCGGGACCCTGCTCCTTTGCCAGAGCCGCAATCTCGAGACCTTGCGGCTCGGCGACGACAAGGCGGCGGCGCTCGGCGTGCGGATCGCGCGGACGCGGCTTCTGATCCTCGTGGGCGTGGTCGGGCTGATCGCGGTGGCGACCGCCGTCGCGGGCCCCATTGCCTTCGTGGCATTCCTCGCGGGCCCGATCGCCGCGCGTCTCGGGATGCCGGGCCGGCCGATCCTGCTGCCGGCCGCGCTGATCGGCGCGCTCCTCGTGCTGCTGGCCGATTTCGCGGGGCAGGTCCTTCTGCCCGGCCGCTATCCGGTCGGGATCGTCACCGGCGCCGTCGGCGCGCCCTATCTCATCTATCTCATCGTCCGGGTGAACCGGGCCGGAGGCACCATATGACCGGAAATGCGCTGGTGGTCAGGGAGCTTGCCGCAGGCTACGGCGACCGGACGGTGCTGCGCGGGCTCGATCTCGCGGTGGCGCCCGGGCGGATCACCGCCATCGTCGGGGCGAATGCCTGCGGCAAGTCCACGCTCCTGCGGACGCTGTCGCGGCTCCTCTCGCCTGCCGAAGGGCAGGTGCTGCTCGACGGCCGCTCGGTCCATCGCATCCCCCCGCGCGAGCTTGCCCGCCGGATGGGTCTCCTGCCGCAGTCGCCGGTGGCGCCCGACGGTATCACCGTGCTCGATCTGGTGAGCCGCGGCCGCCACCCGCATCAGGGGCTCTTCTCGCGCTGGAGCGCCGCCGACGATGCGGCGGTCGCGGCCGCGCTCGAAGCCACGGGCACCGTGGATCTGGCCGAGCGCGCGGTGGACGAGCTGTCGGGCGGGCAGCGCCAGCGGGTCTGGATCGCCGTCGCGCTGGCGCAGGAGACGGGGATCCTGCTCCTCGACGAGCCCACCACCTTTCTCGACATCGCCCATCAGATCGAGGTGCTCGACCTGCTCACCGATCTGAACCGCAGGCAGGAGACCACCATCGTCATGGTGCTGCACGACCTGAACCTTGCCGCCCGCTATGCCGACGCGCTGGTGGCGATGGCCGGAGGCCGCATCCATGCCAGCGGTCCGCCCGAGACGGTCCTGACCGAAGAGATGGTGCAGGCGGTCTTCGGGCTGCCCTGCCGGACGCTCACCGATCCGGTGAGCGGCCGGCCGATGATGCTGCCGATCGGACGCCACCGCACCGGCGGCTGAGACGGAAGGGACGCCCGAGCGGAGCGGCGCCTCCGCCGGAGCGCCCTGATCGCAAGGCCCATGGGGCTGCGCGTTGGCGAGGCGCCGAAGAGGCTCCGGGGGCTGGCTGCGGCTCGGGCTCGGTAGGCGAGGCGGTAGATCGCCTCGATCTCGGCCACGCTCAGGTCGGGCGGGTTCCAGTCGATCAGGCGGCGGATGCCATGCGCCTCCGCAGCCATGACCGGCAGGTCCTCGGGCGGCACGCCATGCGCCCGGAGCCGCATGTCGAGCCCGAGTCCGGCGCAGGTGCTCGAGACCATCCGCACCGGGCACCGGATTCTCGAAAATGCCTGGCATCTTCAATGGCAGGGGAGAAGGGATTGCTTCGCCCTGCATTTTACAAATCCTCCGACTTGCCGCGAGAACCGGTCTGAACCGCTCCACCGAAGCGCCCGGTCCAGCCCAGTATCTCGACGGACTGTCAGAGCGGCCATCGGGCGCGGGGCAGGGTGCCTCCGCCCGGTGCTCCATGCGACGCCGTGCGGCGGCCAAGCGGATCCGTTTCCGAAGTCCTCTTGCCTTTCCGGCAGAGGGGCGGTTGTCATTCCGCGCCGCAGCGGCAGAATGGCCCGGAACCGCCTTCCTCCGACGCAGGCCCCGCTCATGGACACGATCTTCTTCATTGCCTCCAAGCTTATCTGGATGCTGGTTCGGCCCGAGACGCTGCTCGTCCTTGCCGTGGCGGCGGGGCTCGCAGCCCTCGTCCTGCGCCGTCTGCGTCTGGCGGCGGCGCTGCTCCTGTCGAGCTGTCTGGCGTTCCTCGCGGTGGGCGCGCTTCCGCTGTCGCATCTGGCCCTCGCCTCGCTCGAGCGGGTCTGGCCCGCCGATCCGCCGGTGGGAGAGGTGGCGGGCATCATCCTCCTCGGCGGCGGCGAGGATGCGGCCGCGGCGCGGAAGTGGCGGCGGCCCGCCGTGACCGACGCGGGAGATCGCTATCTCGCGACCATCGACCTCGCGCGGCGCCATCCGGAGGCGCGCGTTCTGTTCACCGGGGGCAGCGGGCGCCTGTTCGGGGCCGAGATTTCCGAGGCCCGCATCGCACGCGAGATCCTCGTCTCGGCGGGCATCGATCCGGCCCGGCTGATCCTCGAGGGAGACTCGCGCAACACGGCCGAGAATGCGCGCTTCGCCCGCGCCCTCGTGGCGGATCAGGGACAGGGCAGCTGGCTCCTCGTCACCTCGGCCTTCCACATGCCGCGCGCCGTCGAGACCTTCTGCGCGGCCGGCTGGCAGGATCTGGTGCCCTGGCCCACCGACTATCGCACGGCCAACCTGCGCGACGGGATCGGCTGGGATCTGTCGCGCAATCTCGATCTGCTGAATGTGGCCGTGCGGGAATGGATCGGGATCCTGGCCTACCGGAGCACGGGCCGGGCTGTGGCCGCCGACTGCACGCGGGGCGGCTGACGCGCCTCAGCCCGGACCGGCGGAAGGGGTCACGAAGGCCGCCTCGAAGGCATCGACGGGGAGGGGGCGGCCCAGAAGGTAGCCCTGCAGCCGGTCGCAGCCCTCGGCCGAGAGCCAGCACCGCTGCCGCTCGGTCTCGACGCCTTCGGCGGTCACGGCGAGGCCCAGCGCTTGAGCGATGCCGAGGATCGCCTGGATCAGGGGCTTGCTGTCGCGCCGCTCCGCCGTCTCGAGCCCGGCCACGAAGCCACGGTCGATCTTGATCTCTGTCGCCTCGATCCGGTGGAGATAGGAGAGCGAGGCATAGCCCGTGCCGAAATCGTCGATGGCGATGCCCACGCCGGCGCGCCGCAGGGTCGCGATATTGTGGTCGGCGACCGAGGAGAGCGTGGCGAGCGACGTTTCGGTCAGTTCGACCACGAGCTGCTGCGGGCAGACCTCCTCATCGGCGAGGTGCTGCAGCAGCTCCTCGGCAAAGCCCGCGCGGGCGAAGGTCTGCGCCGAGGCATTGACCGCGAGCCGGTGGCGCCAACCGCGGCGCGCCCAGAGGCCGAGCTGCCGGGCAGCCAGCACCGCAACGCGCGCGTCGATGCGCTGGATCAGGCCCGTTTCCTCGGCGATGGGAATGAATTCCGCGGGGCCGATCTCGCCCAGCCGGGGGTCCCTCCAGCGCAGGAGCGCCTCGGCCCCGTCGAAGGCGCCACAGGCCCGGAACTGCGGCTGGAACACGAGGCGCAGGTCGGCCTCGACCGCGGTCGAGGCGAGCGCCTGGGTGATGGCGCTGCGCCGGGCCTCGGCCGCGAACTGCTCCTGCGAGAGCAGGACGCTGCGGTTGCGTCCCGCGCGCTTGGCCGCATGCAGCGCGATGTCCGCGCCTGTCATCAGAAGCGCCATCGAGGTCCCGTGTTCGGGATGGAGCGCGATGCCGACGGAGGCGCCCAGATGCACCGGCTGGCGGCCGACCTCGATCGGGGCCGAGATGGCGGCGCGCAGCGCCTCGGCCAGACGCGGGGCACTGGCGGCATCGGCGCCGGGCGCCAGCACCATGAATTCGTCGCCGCCCATCCGGGCCACCAGACAGTCGGCCCCCGCCACGGCCCGCAGCCGGTCGGCCGCGACGCGCAGCACCGCATCCCCGGTGTCGTGGCGCCGGAGGTCGTTCACCGCCTTGAAATTGTCGAGGTCGAGCATCACCAGCGCGAAGGGAGCGGCCTCCTTCAGCCGCGCCTCGACCGCATCGGCGAGCGCGCGCCGGTTCGCAAGCCCGGTCAGCGGGTCTTCCGCCGCCTGCCGCCGCAGCCGCTCGGCCGAGGCCTCCGCATGGGTGATGTCGGTGACGGAGATCACGATCCGCGCCTCGTCGGCGGCCTGCGGCAGCGGGGCCGCATGGATCGACAGGATGCCGAACTGGCCATCGGGGCGGCGGATCGCATAGCGCAGGTCGTGCAGCGGCGCGCCGGTTGCACGCACGAGGGCCGAGGGCATGTCGGCCTCGGGCAGCGGACGGCCGTCGAGCGTCTCGAGGACCGCCTCCATCCTGAGACGGCCGGCATGGGGCTGCAGCACGAGGAGCCGCCGGGCCTCGTCGTTGGCATAGACGATGCCGCCCTCGGCATCGAGGGCCACGATGGCCGAGACGCTGGTATGAAGGACCGCGGTCAGAAAGGCGTTGCGCGTGGCAAGCTCCCGCTCGAGCAGCTTGCGGTCGGTGATGACCGTCTCGACCGACGCATGACCGGCATAGCGCCCGTCCGCGTCGGACAGCGGATGGGCGTTGAAGCGGATCCAGTAGGGCTGGCCCGCGGCCGTATAGTTGATGGTCTCGCCCTCGCAGCTCGAACAGGTGCGGATCGCCTCGGCGACGGCGGCGCTGACGCCGGGATCCGTTCGCGGGCCGCGCACCACCTCCGCAAAGTTTCGGCCCCGGATCGCCTCGAGGCGGTGGCCCGTATGGACCTCGAAGGCCCGGTTCACCCAGACGATCTGCTGCTCGGTGTCGGTGACGATCACGAGGTTCGTCATCAGCTCCGTCACGCGCGCCAGCCGTTCGAGGTTGCGCGCCACGTCGCGGGCAGCGCTGCGGGCCGCCGCCGCGCGGTGCTCGGCATCCCGCCGCGCGAGGGCGGCCCCCATCGCCTCGGCAATGGAGTGCAGGAGGGCCATCTCGGCGGGACCCACGGGGCGACGGGCCCTGAAGAGACTGAGACCCACCGCACCGATGAGGGCCGTGCCATCGGTCAGGGGCATCATCACCAGCGCCCGAACCCCGTGCCGGGCCATCTGCTGCTTGGCCGGATCGCTCTCGGGCAGCCCATGCAGATCGGGCACATCGATCGGTTCGCCGCGGCGCAGGATCGGCATCCAGCGGTCGAGCGTGCGCAGCGGAATGCGCTGCATCTCGGACCGGATCTCAGACGCCCCGGATCTGCACCATTCGTGCGTGCAGTCCAGCATCTGCCCGGCCTCGATCCGGTAGACCAGCGCCCGGTCCGCGCCGCAGTGCGCGCCGAGTTCCGCGATGGTGCGGGCGATGGCCGCGTCCACCTGGGTGCCGGTCGCCCGCATCAGGGCCCGCATCAGCGGCGTGGCAAGGCGCTGGCCTTCCGACAGGCGATGGGCGAGGACTGCAGGCGGGTGCGGGATCATCGGAACACCTCGTCTCAGGCCGAGGCCGGACGGGCGGGCCCGGACAGGGCCGCCGCCGCATCGGCCGCCTCGCGGCGCCCCGCATCCAGATGCAGGACCAGATTGCGGCCCTGACGCTTCGCCTCGTAGAGCCGCGCGTCGGCCCGCGCGGTGAGCTGGCCGAGGCTCCTGCCGTCGCCGGGCCGCATGGCCACGCCGGCCGAGAAGGTCAGGCGCGGCAGGTCTCCGTCGCGCAGCGGCGGGTCCGCCTCCAGCCGGCGCGCGAGCTTCTCGAGAAGGTCCACCACGGCTCCCGTATCCTGTCCCGGGCAGAGGGTCAGGAATTCCTCGCCGCCGATGCGGAAGGCGCGCGCGCCCTCGGGCAGGACGGACGACAGCTCGGCCGCGAACCGTTGCAGCACCCGGTCGCCCATCGCATGGCCCAGCCGGTCGTTGATCTGCTTGAAATGGTCGATGTCGATCAGGGCGAGGGCGATGGCCCCCTCGCGCTCGGTGGCGGCCTCGAAGAGACGGTCGAGGGCCCGCCGGTTGCCGAGCCCGGTCAGCGGATCCGAGCGGGCCGAGGCCTCGGCCGCCTCACGCAGCCGGGTGATCTCGGCCAGCCGGTCGCGGGACTGGGCGAGAGCCGCCTCGAGACGCGCGGCATTCCGGCGAAGCTCGGTCGTGTCCGTCATCAGGGCGACGGCGCCGAGAAGCGTGCGGCCGGTGCCGAGCGGTCGCCAGATCGGCAGGAACCGGATGTCGAGGGTCCGGCCGCCGATCTCGACTGGCTCGCGCGGCCGGCTCGGGCGCTCGCCCTTCTCCATCAGCTCGAGGAGCGAGGCGAAGGGCCCCGCAGGGTCGAGCGCGGTTCCGGGCGCGAGCTCCGGCATCAGGAGACTGGCGGCGGGATTGAGCCCCGCGATCTGACCGCGGGCCGTCACCACCAGCACCGGGTCGGCGACGTTGAAATAGATGAGGTCGCGCGCGACCGTCGTCAGGTCGAAGGTCCGGTTGCCGTAGATGGCCCAGGTCAGGACGAGCAGCACGAAGGCGAAGGCAAAGGGCGTGGGATCGAAGCCGAAGACGGTGGCCTTGAACAGGACATAGGCGAGGTTCGCCACGATGGGGGCGAGCGTGCCGAAGAGGAGCATCATCAGCATCGGGCGCTGCGCCCGCGCGGCACGGAAGGCGCCGAAGGCCGCGATGCCCACCGAGAAGAGCAGGAAGACATAGAGAAGCGCCGTCGCGGCATGGAACAGCGGCCCGTGGAGGAAGAGCGCCGAGAGCCGCCCGTCGATCACCGCGAGGCGGGTGCCCGGCAGGTAGAAAAGCCCGTGCCAGGGGTTGGTGGCGACGATCGCCGTGACCGAGACCACGACCGCCCCGAGGAGCCCCGCCTCGAGACGCCGCCCGCCGATGCGGCCGCCCTGGCAATAATGGCGCAGGAAGAAGAACCAGCTGACCGGCACCAGCGCGATGGCGGGCCAGGCCATCGAACTGAAGGCCATCTTGCAGGTCAGGCCGGGGGTCGCCATCTCCAGCCCCGCGAAGGCGAGCCACCAGATCACGCCGCAGACGGCGCTCAGGAAATATTCTCGTCCGAAGAAATACTCCTGCCGGAGAAGCCAGGCCGTGAGCAGGCTGAATCCCAGAAAGGTCGATGCCGCGACGAAGACAGCGGCATCGATATTCAGGCTGCGCAAGCAATGGGTAGGGTCCATTGACGATCCGGCCACAAGGAATGGAGTCTCCTTACCACCTTCGGCGGAGGCTGGGAACAAGGCGTCGCAAGAATTGTCAGACTGTTCCTTGCGCCCTCCGCTGCCGCCCACCGCAAGGCCCGCGCCATCGCAAGATCCTCATCTTGAGCCCAAGGCCCTCGCGTGGGACTTCTGGGCGACATGCGGGGCAGGAGACAGGCACCATGAACCTTCGCTTCATCGAAACCTTTCTCTGGGTGGCGCGTCTGGGCAGTTTCCGCGCCGCGGCCGAGCGGCTGAACACGACGCAGGCCGCGGTCTCGAACCGCATCGCCACGCTCGAGGCCGCGCTGGGACAGGATCTCTTCGAGCGGATGCCGGGCGGCGTGCGGCTCTCGCCCATCGGGCAGCGCGCCATCGCGCCGGCCGAGGATCTGATGCGGAGCGCGATGGAGTTCCGCATCTCGGTGGGCCGGCCCGAGCAGCTCCGCTCGACGGTGCGGATCGGCACTATCGACAGCATCGTGCAGGCCTGGCTTCCCCGCTTCATCGAGCGGGTGCGCGAGCTCTATCCCGGCCTCACGCTCGATCTGAACGTCGATACGTCGCGCGGGATCGCGCGCGAGATCGTCGAGCGCAAGATCGACCTCGCGCTCCTGATGGGCCCGGTGCTCGAGGCGGGCCTGCGCAACGTGGATCTGGGCAGCATGGACTGCGCCTGGGTCGCGGCACCCCGCTTCGGGCTCGGCGGGCGCAGGCTCGGCCTCGCCGATCTTGTCGAGCTGCCGATCCTCACCTTCTCGCGCAACAGCGACCCGCATGTCTGGCTGATCCGCCAGTTCGAGGAGCTGCGCCTGCCCCAGCCCGCGATCTCGAACTCGAATTCGCTCTCGGCCATGCTGCGGCTGGCGCTCGAAGGGGTGGGGGTGGCCTTGATGACGCGGCCGGTCGTCGAGGAAGCGCTGGCGTCCGGGGCGCTCGACCTTCTCGATGTGGACCCACCCTTTCCGCCGCTGGCGCTCCATGCGGTCTTCGCCGACCACGGCGACAACCTCCTGCCCGTGGCCCTCTCGGAGGTTGCGGCGCAGGTCGCGCTGGAGGAGCGGGGGCGATAAGTTTTTCTGTTCGGACCCCACAAAAAAGAGTCGTTTGCCACAGACCGGCCCGACATGGAGCCTTGAGCGGAGAAAAGCAGGAGGCTCGCATGAGAGTTAGCTTGATCCAGATGAATTCCGCCGAGAACAAGGAGCGGAATCTGGACGTGGCGGAGGAGATGATCCGCAAGGCGGTCGGGGTCGAGAACCCCGATCTGGTGGTACTGCCCGAATATTTCGCCTTCCTGGGCGAGGGGCGGGAGGCGGTCCACGGCAATGGCGAGAGCTTCCCCGATGGGCCCACCTACCGGCGCTTCTCGGCGCTGGCGGCCGAACTGGGGGTGACGCTGCATCTGGGCTCGATGGTCGAGAAGGCGGGGAACGGCCATTACAACACGACGCTCGTCTTCGGCCCCGACGGCGCCGAGATCGCCCGCTACCGCAAGATGCATCTCTTCGACATCGATGTGCCGGGCGGCATGTCCTACCGCGAGTCCGACACGATCAGCCGTGGCGAGGAGGTCGTGACCTACCGGGTGGGCGAGACCACGGTCGGCTGCGCCATCTGCTACGACATCCGCTTCCCGGAACTCTTCCGCGCGCTGCGCGACAAGGGCGCCGAGGTGATCGTGCTGCCTGCGGCCTTCACGCTGATGACGGGCAAGGATCACTGGGAGGTGCTGGCGCGGGCGCGTGCCATCGAGACCCAGACCTATTTCCTCGCGGTGGGCCAGACGGGCTCCCATGCCGAGGGGCGCAAATGGTGCTGGGGCCATTCGATGGCGATCGACCCCTGGGGCCATGTCGTGGCCCAATGTTCCGACGGCGAGGGTCTGACGACCGCCGTCGTCGATCCCGCCCGCATCGCGGCCGTCCGCCGCGACGTGCCCGTGGCCCAGCACCACGTTCTCTGAGGACTGCGCATGTTCACTGTCAACCAGATGCCCCCGCAGATCGCGCCGGCCCTCGTCGCGCGGATGGAGAAGGTGGAGGTGGCCACCGTGGGGCACTTCCTCCATTCCGGCTTCCCCGACCGCGATCTGCGCGCGGTCCTGCCCGAGAAGCGCGTGGCGGGCACCGCCGTCACCGTGCGGCTGCCGCATGCGGATTCGACGATCCTCCACTATCTGACGAAGCTCGTCCGACCGGGCGATTTCATCATCGTGGACCGCTGCGGCGACACGAAGCACGCCTGCTGGGGCGGGGTCGTGACCCATGCGATGAAGCTCGGCGGCATCGTGGGCGCGGCCATCGACGGCCCCGCCACCGACTTCTCCGAGATCCGCCGGGTCGAGCTGCCGATGTGGTGCCGGGGGCCTGCGCCGATCACGACGAAGATCCTCGGGCTCGAGGGCGCGATCAACGTGCCGGTGAGCCTCGGCGGGCAGACCGTCCATCCGGGCGATGCGGTCATCGCCGACGAGAGCGGCCTCGTGATCCTGCCGCCCGAGCGGGCGGAATGGGCCACCGAGAAGGCGCTCGGGATGCAGGAGGCCGAGCTCGTGCTGCTCGACCGGCTGCGCAAGGGCGAATGGCTGCCCGACATTTCGGGTGCCACGAAGCTCGTCGAGGCCTGAGGGTCCCCGGCTCCGGCCGTGCCCCGCGCGGCCGGGACCCGTTCACAAGAAGCAACAGGGAAAGGCAACGTCATGAAGAACAGAAGCCTTGCGGCAAGCGCGGCGGTTCTGGCGCTCACGGCCGGAGCGGTGCAGGCCGAGACGGTGGTGCTGTCGGCCTATTCGGGCATCTTCGAGGAGAATTACCGCGCGGCGGTGGTCGAGCCCTTCATGGAGGCGCATCCCGACATCGACGTGGAATTCTACGGCATGCCCAACTCTGCCCAGATGCTCGGCACCCTGCGGGCGCAGAAATCCGCGCCCCAGATCGACGTGATGATCCTCGACGTCTCGGTGGCCAAGGCCGCCACCGACGAGGGACTGTTCGCCCCCCTCGACGAGAGCGTGACCGCCCATGTGGCCGATCTCTATCCGCAGGCACGGGTGGAGGGCGTGAATGCGGTGGGCGTCACCTTCGACAATCTCGTGATGCTCTACAACACCGACAAGGTGACCGAGGCCCCGACCTCGTGGGAGGCGCTCTGGGATCCGCAGTGGAAGGGGCAGGTCTCGATCCCGGCGGTGCCCGACATCCAGGGCACCACGCTCACCATCATCGCGAACCGCCTCGCGGGCGGCGAGGGCTACATGGACGGGATGGAGCCGGGGATCGCCAAGCTCATGGAGCTCGCGCCGAACGTGCAGACCTGGGAGCCGCGCCCCGACGTCTATCAGCCGATCTCGAGCGGGACGGCCGCGATCGGCATCGGCTGGAACGCGCGGGCGCAGGTCTATGCCGACAAGTCCGACGGCAAGCTGGGCGTCGTGCTGCCCGAAGAGGGAAGCGGCTTCCAGATCAACGTGATCGGCCTTGTGCAGGACGCGCCCGCGGGCGATGCGGCCAAAACCTTCCTCGACTATGCGCTGAGCCCCGAGGTGCAGGCGCGCTTCACCGAGACCATGTTCTACGCGCCCACCAACCAGAAGGCCGCGGCGCTCGTCTCCGAGGCGGCGCTCGAACGGACGGCGGCGGGCTCCATGGACGAGATGATCCCGATCAACTGGCTCGAGGTTGCCACGATCCGCGATGCCGTCACCGAACAGTGGCGCCGCCGCATCATTCCGCTGAGCCGCTGACATGATGGTCGAGCGCGCGATGGCCGCGGAGGCCGCCCTCGGGACCCCGGAAGGCCCCGATCACCTGGTCCTGAGCGAGGTCGGCATGACCTTCGGGACGCTCGACGTCATCCCCTCGCTGTCGCTTTCGGTCAGGCGGGGCGAGATGGTGGCCTTCCTCGGCCCCTCGGGCTGCGGCAAGACCACGACGCTGCGCATGATCGCGGGGTTGCTCGATCCCACGCGCGGCCGGATCTCGGTGGGCGGGCGGGACATCACCCACCTGCCGGTCCACGACCGCGACATGGGCATGGTGTTCCAGAGCTACGCGCTCTTTCCGCACATGACGGTGGCGCAGAACGTGGCCTTCGGGCTCGAGATGCGGCGGATGGCCAAGGTCGAGATCCGCGCGCGGGTCGAGCGGGCGCTGGCCATGGTGCAACTCGGCCATCTGGCCGGGCGCAAGCCCAAGGCGCTCTCGGGCGGGCAGCAGCAGCGGGTGGCGCTGGCCCGCGCGCTGGTGGTCGAGCCCTCGATCCTGCTGCTGGACGAGCCGCTTTCCAACCTCGATGCAAAGCTGCGCGACGAGATGCGGGTGCAGATCCGCAGCCTCCAGCAGCAGAGCGGCATCACCGCGGTCTTCGTGACCCACGATCAGGTCGAGGCGCTCAGCATGTGCGACCGGATCGTGGTGATGCGCGGCGGCCATGTCGAGCAATATGGCACGCCGAACGAGATCTACGAGCGGCCGGCGACGCCCTTCGTGGCCTCCTTCGTGGGCCGCACCAACCGGCTTTCGGGCCGGGTCGATCCATCGGGGCGGCTGCTGATCGAGGGCCGGCCGGTCGCGGCCGAGGGGCGGCTGCCCGAGGGCGCGGTCGAGGTGCTGGTGCGCCCGCACCGGATGAGCCTGCGCGCCGCCTCGGAAGAGCCGCCGGCGGGGCTGAACAGCCTGCCGGGGGTGCTGACGGGCGCCACCTTCGTGGGCGACCTGATCCAGGCCACGGTGCGGATCGGGGCGGGCGAGATCACCGTCGAGCAGCTCACGCGCCGCCGCTCGGGCCTGCCCGAGCCGGGCTCGGCCGTGACCGTCGCCTGGGAGGCCGGCGACACGATGGTCTATCCCGAGGGCAGGGCATGACGGCCGTTCCCGCGGTGTCGGCCGGCCGGCGGCCGATGGGCGGGCAGCAGGTGGCGGTGGCGCTCCTCCTGCCCATAGCCCTCATCAATGTGGTGGGCTTCATGCTGCCCATCTTCAACCTCGCCCGCTATTCCTTCAACCGGGCGACGGTGGGCGGGGGGATCGAGAATGTCCTGACGCTCCAGAACTGGACCGGGCTTCTGGGCGACCCGTTCTATCTGCAACTGATCCTGAACTCGGTCTTCGTCTCGCTCGGGGTCACGCTCTGCGCGCTTATCCTGTCCTATCCGATCGCGCTCTATCTCCACCGCGCCTCGGGCAGCTGGCGGACCTTCCTTACCGTGCTCGTGATCTCGCCGCTCCTGACCTCGGCCGTGGTGCGCACCTACGGCTGGATCGCGATCCTCGCCGAGGAGGGGCCGGTCGTCTCGGCGATCCGGGGCATGGGCCTCACGCCGCCGCCGCTCATGTTCAACATCAACGGCGTCTTCATCGGCCTGACCGAGATCCTGATGCCCTACATGATCCTCGCTCTCCTCGCGGGGTTCGGGCGGCTCGATCCGCGGGTCGAGGAGGCGGCACGCACGCTGGGCGCCACGCCCTGGCAGAGCTTCCGGCGCGTGATCCTGCCGCTGACCGCGCCCGGCATCGCGCTGGGGTGCCTGCTGTGCTTCGTGCTGGCGGTCTCTTCCTTCATCACGCCGAAGCTCATGGGGGGCGGGCGCGTGTTCCTGCTCGCGACCGAGATCTACGACCAGGCCATCGTGACCCTGAACTGGCCGCTGGCCTCGACGCTCTCGATCCTCGTCCTCGTGATCTTCGGGGCGGCGCTCGTGGCCTATTCCGCCGTGCTGAAACGTCTGGACTGAGGAGGGCGCCATGCAGATCCACAAGACCTCGAAGCCGATGGGGATCCTCGTCGCGGTGCTCTTTCTCTATCTGCTCGCGCCGGTGATCCTCGTCTTCCCGATCTCGCTCTCGGGCGACAGCGTGCTGCGCTTTCCGCCGACCTCCTGGTCGCTCCGCTGGTACGAGGCCCTGTTCGAGAACCGCGCCATGCTCGGCGCCTTCTGGACGAGCCTGTCGCTTGCGGCCATCGTCACCGTGCTCTCGCTCGTGATCGCGGTGCCGGCGGCCTGGGTGATGGTGCGGATGGAGTTCCGCGGCCGGGATCTCCTGTTCAACCTCTTCACCGCGCCGCTCCTGCTGCCCACCATCGTGCTCGGGCTCGCCATCCTCATCGTCTTCGCCTCATTCGGGCTTCTGGCCACGATGCAGGGGCTGATCCTCGCCCATCTCGTCATCACGCTGCCCTATGCGCTGCGCATCCTGGCCGTTTCGCTCGCCACGCAGAACATGGCCTGCGAGGAGGCCGCGAAGACGCTTGGCGCAAAGCCCCTCACCGTCTTCTTCCGGGTGACGCTGCCGATGCTCACGCCCGGGATCGTGGCGGCCGCGGCGCTCTGCTTCCTCGTCTCGTTCGACGAGGTGGTGATCACGCTGTTCCTCACCGGGCCGCGCATCAGCACGCTGCCGGTCGAGCTCTACAACTACGTCTACAACACCGCCGATCCGCTGGTGGCCGCGGCCTCGGTGCTGCTGATCCTGCTGACGCTGGGGGTGATCCTCGTGGTCGAGCGCGCGATGGGCCTCGGGCGGGCCTTCGTGAAATAGCCCGCACTCCCGCGCGTCCTTCGGGGCCGGCTGTTCCGGGGGAACGGCCGGCCCCGTTTCCATCGGCGGGGGGGGGGGGGGGGGGGGGGGAGGCCGCCCCCCCCCGTTTCCATCGGCGGGCGGCACGCGCCCTCTCCCCTTGTCAACGGCGGCGTGACCGGCTACTCAATCCTCGTCGGTTTCCGTAAGGAATTGAAAGGGAATCCGCCGCCGGACCTGTCCGGCGAACCGGAACTGCCCCCGCAACTGTAGGCGGCGAGGAGCTCGCGATCAAAGCCACTGTGGCCTCAAGCCATGGGAAGGCCGCGCCAGCCCTGTGACCCGCCAGTCAGGAGACCTGCCGGCGTTCGATCTCAACGCGGCCCGGGCGGGGTGTCCGGGGGAGGTATCCATGACGTCTGCCCGAGGGTGTCCAGCGGCTCCCGCTCCAGCCAGCACGCGCGCCTGCCCCGACGGGGCAGCCTGCGGGTCCGCCACGGGCCTCGCCTCTCCCGTCCTGTCTTCGGCTGCCCACACTTTCGGAGACATCGCATGTTCCCCCGCTTCCTGACCGCTGCGGCCCTTCTCGTGCTGGCCCAGTCCGCTGCGGCCGAAACCGGCTATCCGCTGACGCTCGACAACTGCGGGCGCACGCTCACCTTCGACCGGGCGCCCGACAGCGCGGTCACGGTGGGGCAGGCCGCCACCGAGATCCTCTATTCCCTCGGGCTCGCCCCGAAGGTCACCGGCACCTCGGTCTGGTTCACGAGCGTTCTGCCCGCCTATGCGGAGGCCAACGCGCGGATCGAGCGGCTGGCCGACAACGACCCGAGCTTCGAATCCGTCGTGGCGCGGAAGCCGGGCCTCGTGGCGGTGCAATATGAATGGCACATCGGCCCGCAGGGCCTCGTCGCCACCCGCGAGCAGTTCGCCGATCTGGGCATCCCCACCTATATCCTGCCCGCCGACTGCTGGCAGAAGGACAACAGCAAGGGATCGGACGGCACCCGCTCGGCCATGTTCGAGATGGAGAGCGTCCTTGCCGGCATCCGCGAGCTGGGCGCGATCTTCGACGTGGGCCCGCGGGCCGAGGAGCTCGTGGCCGGGCTTCGGGCGCGCGAGGCGGCCGCTGTCGAGAGGGCGCAGGCGCTCGGCCTGAAGGATGCCTCGGCGGTCTTCTGGTTCTCCTCGCCCGAGATGAACGCCGATCCGTTCGTGGCGGGCCGCAAGGGACCGCCCGGCTACATGATGGCGGCCCTCGGCCTGCGCAACGTCATCGAGAGCGACGAGGAATGGCCGACCGTCAGCTGGGAGAGCATCGCGCGCGCCAACCCGTCCGTGATCGTTCTGGCCCGGATGGAGCGGCGGCGCTTTCCGGCGGACGATGTGGAGAAGAAGCTCGACTTCCTGAAGTCCGATCCGGTGACGCGCGAGATGGAGGCCGTCAGGAACGGCCGCATCGTCGTGCTCGACGCCCATGCCATGGATCCCTCGATCCGCAACGTGGACGCGCTCGAGACGCTGGCCGACGCGCTGCCCGCGCTGGGGCTCGAATGACGGTCGCGGCAACCTTCGGTCCCCGGCCCGCCCTCTGGCTGGGGCTTCTGGGGGCTGCCGCGCTCGGCCTCGCGATCCTGGCCGGCGTGGTGATCGGCGAGACGCCGCTGCCCCTGCCCACGGTGATGGCGACCTTCGCCAACCGGATCTGGGACGCGGGGCTCGCCGTCGATCCGATCGAGGCGGGCATCGTCTGGAACTACCGGCTGCCGCGGACGCTGGTCGCGGCGGCCTGCGGGGCGGGGCTCGCGCTCTCGGGGGTGGTGCTGCAGTCGCTGGTGAGGAATGCGCTGGCCGATCCCTACCTGCTCGGCGTCTCGGCCGGGGCCTCGACGGGGGCGGTCGCGGTCGCGATCCTGGGCGTTGGGGGCGGGCTCGTCGGGCTCTCGGCCGGCGCCTTCGGCGGAGCCCTCCTCGCCTTCGCGCTGGTGGCGCTTCTGGCGCGCGCGGCGGGCGGGGGATCGGCCACGCTCGTGCTGGCAGGGATCGCGGGCTCGCAGCTCTTCAACGCGCTCACCTCGTTCTTCATCGCCCGCTCGGCCAGTGCCGAGCAGGCGCGCGGGATCATGTTCTGGCTTCTGGGCAACCTCTCGGGCGTGCGCTGGCCGGATGTGACGCTCGCCCTGCCTGCCGCACTGGCGGGGCTTCTCCTCTGCCTCTGGCATATCCGCGCGATGGATGCCTTCTCCTTCGGCACCCAGTCGGCGAAGGCCCTGGGCGTGCCCGTGCGCCGGGTGCAGGCGGTGCTGATCGGCATCACCACGCTGATGACGGCGGTGATGGTGAGCCTTGTCGGCTCCATCGGCTTCGTGGGGCTCGTCGTGCCCCATGCCGTGCGGCTCGTGGTCGGGCCGCGCCATGGCGCGCTCGTGCCATGGGCGGCGCTGGCGGGGGCCATCTTCCTCATCGCGGCCGATGTGGTCTCGCGGATGCTGATCGCGGGGCAGGTCGTGCCCATCGGGGTCGTCACGGCCCTTGTCGGCGCGCCCGGCTTCGCCCTCATCCTCATCCGCAACCGGCGGCGGCCATGAGGATCTCGGTCGCCCAGGCGGGCTGGCGGGCGGGCGGGCGCGCCATCGTCGCGGATGTGACGCTCGAGGTGGCGGAGGGCGAGACCTTCGGGCTGATCGGGCCGAACGGCTCGGGCAAGTCCACGCTCCTGCGGCTGATGGCGGGCCTCCTGCCGCGCGCCGAGGGGGAGGTGCGGCTCGACGGCCTGCCGCTCACCGGCCTCGGGCGGCGCGAGACCGCCCGTCGGGTGGCGCTGGTCGAGCAGCAGGCCGAGACAGCCGAGGCGCTCACCGCCCGCGACGCGGTGGAACTCGGCCGCACGCCCTGGCTGTCGGCCCTTGCCCCCTTCGGTCCGGCCGACCGCGCCATCGTCGACGAGGCGCTGGCGGCGGTGGGCATGGCCCACATGGCCGGCGCGCGCTGGTCGACCCTGTCGGGCGGCGAGCGCCAGCGGCTCCACATCGCCCGCGCCCTTGCGCAGCGGCCGCGGATCCTGCTGCTCGACGAGCCGACCAACCATCTCGACATCCACCACCAGCTGTCGCTGCTTCGGCTGGTAAGCCGGCTGCCGGTGACGGTGGTGATGGCGCTGCACGATCTCAATCAGGCGATGGCCTGCGACCGGATCGGGGTGATGGCCGAGGGGCGGCTCGCGGCTCTCGGTCCGCCGCGCGAGGTTCTCACGCCCGAGCGGCTGGCGCAGATCTTCCGCGTGGGGGCCACGCGGCTGCAGGATCCGGCCGACGAGGCGACGCTCCTGCGCTTCCACTGTCTCGAGGACCTGCCGCGCAGCGGCTGACGCCCCTCGCGCGCTGGCCGGGGCCTGTCCGCGGGGCGCCGAGGGCGCCCCTCCGTCGCCAGCCCCTGCCGCCGAACCCATGCGGGAGCTGGCTGAGGAGCCGCTCGCGCGATGCGGGCGGAGGGCCGGGCCGGGGGCGCCTTGCCACCGGCAGCAGGTTCGGCGCCTGCCGGAGGAGGGGCGGAGCGTCGGGCAGGGCCTTCGCCGCGCTTGACAGGATCGGCCCTTCGGGCACCCTGCCGGAAGAAACAGACAGAAGGAGGGAACCTTATGTGCGATATCTGCGTGACCAACGCGGTGAAGGAGCGGATGCTGTCGCGCCGCTCCTTCTTCCGCGGGGCGGCGGCCACGGCGGCGGGTGTCGCCGCGGGCAGCGTGTTTCAGGCTCCGGCAGCTCTGGCGCAGGGCCACAGCGCGGTCGAGGACCTGACCCACGAGCTGCACGAGGGCTTCCCCACCTTCTTCGGCGAGCAGCAGTTCTTCTTCGACCAGAAATTCACCTATGCCGAACACAAGTTCAATCTGGCGGAGTTCCGGGTCAATGAGCACACCGGCACCCATATCGATGCGCCGCTCCATTTCTCGGCCGACGGGATGAGCGTGGCGGAGATCCCGGTGGGCAATCTGGTGGTGCCGCTCTGCATCGTGGATATCGCGGCCAAGGCCGAGGACAATCCCGATGCGCAGCTGACGCCGGACGATCTGAAGGCCTGGATCGCCACGCACGGCGAGATCCCGGCCAATGCCTGCGTGGCGATGCATTCGGGCTGGGGACGGCACGTGGCGACCGAGCGGTTCCGCAACGGCGGCGCCGACGACATCGGCCATTATCCGGGCTTCCATGTCGAGGCGGCGCAGATGCTGCTCGAGACGCAGGCGGGCTCGATCGGGGTCGACACGCTCTCGCTCGATCACGGCATGTCGCCCGATTTCGCCACCCATTACGCCTGGCTGCCCTCGGGGCGGTTCGGGATCGAATGTCTCGCGAACCTCGACAAGCTGCCGCCGGTCGGGGCAACTCTGGTGGTCGGCGCGCCGAAGCACCGGGGCGGCACGGGCGGCCCCGCCCGCGTCATCGCGCTGATCTGAGCTGTCGCCCGGCCGCCCGCGGCCGGGCCAACCCGAGGATCCCATGGCCACACACCGACTGCTGAGTGACGAGGAGGCTGCCCGCGACCCGCGCGTGGCCGCCGTCTTCGCCGACATCCGCGAGACGCGGAAGACCGATTATATCAACAACTTCTGGCGCGCTCTTGCCAACCAGCCCGAGCTTCTGGAAAGCACCTGGAACCGGCTCCGGCAGGTCATGGCGCCGGGCGCGCTCGATCCGCTGACCAAGGAGCTGATCTATATCGCCGTCTCGGTGACGAACGGCTGCTCCTACTGCACCCATTCCCATACGGCCGCGGCCCGCGCCAAGGGGCTCAGCCCGGAGCAGGAGGCCGAGTTCCTCGCCGTGCTCGGCATGGCGGCCCAGACCAATCAGCTCGTGACCGCGCTTCAGGTGCCGGTCGACGCGGCCTTTCAGGTGGACCCATGACCGATTACGCCATCCTTGCGACCCGCCCCGGCGGCCCTGACGTGCTCGAATGGGCCGAGCGCCCCGCCGGGCGGCCCGGACCGGGCGAGGTGCGCCTGCGCCAGACGGCCGTCGGGCTGAACTTCATCGACTGCTATTTCCGCTCGGGCCTCTATCCCTGGCCGTCCGACGAGCTGATCCCCGGCGGCGAGGCCGCGGGCGTGGTCGAGGAGCTGGGCGAGGGCGTGACGGGCTTCGCGCCCGGCGACCGGGTGGCCTATACGATGCCGAACGGCGCCTGCCGGACGGCGCGCGTCCTGCCCGCCGACCGGCTGGTCCGGCTGCCCGAGGGCGTCACGGACGAGGTGGCGGCCTCGATCATGCTGAAGGGGCTGACGGCGCATTACCTGATCCATTCGAGTTTCCGGGTGGAGGCGGGCCACCATGTCCTCGTCCATGCCGCGGCGGGCGGCGTGGGCCAGCTCCTCGGCCAGTGGCTGAAGGCCAAGGGCGCGATCACCTACGGGACCGTCGGCGGCGCGGCCAAGGCCGAGATGGCGCGCGCGAGCGGCTTCGACCATGTGATCGATTACGAGGCCACCGACTTCGCCGAGGCGGTGCGCGAGCTGACCGGCGGGCGCGGTTGCGACGTGGTCTATGACTCGGTTGGCCGCACCACCTGGCGCGGCTCGCTGAAGAGCCTGCGGCCGCGCGGCAGCTTCATCTGCTTCGGCCAATCCTCGGGCGCGCTCGACGAGTTCCGCTTCTCCGACCTCGCGGCGGGCAGCTTCACGGCGAACCGGCCCTCCCTCTTCCAGTACATCGCCGCGCGCGACGAGCTCGAGGCGCGGGCGGCCGATCTCTTCGCTCTGGTGGCCGAAGGGCGGCTCGCGCCGCGGATCGGGCAGACCTTCGCGCTGAAGGACACGGCCGAGGCGCATCGCGCGCTGGAGGGACGTCGCACCACCGGCGCGACCGTGCTTCTGCCATGAGAAAGCCGGGCGGAACGGTCCGCCCGGCGTCGAAGGATGGCCTGTCGCCCTTGCTCCGGAAGATCGGCGGCAAGGGCGCCCCTGTCAGCGCACGATCTGCACGATCTGGCGCTGGTTCGGATCGACGATCACCGGCACGCCATTGACGTAGCTGTAGGCATAGGTGCTGTCCGGGATCGGCGTCAGCACGACCGTCTCGGGGATGGCCGCCCCGGTGACGACCTCGCCCTCGAGCCAGACCGGCTCGACGGGGTTCTGCTGGACATAGGTCACGGTGGTGGTGTCCGGCGGATCCAGCGCATCGCCGCCGGCCATGCCGAGCACGCCGCCGATCAGCGCGCCAGCCGGGCCGCCGATGGCCGCACCCGAGGCCGCTCCGGCCGCGCCGCCGGCCAGCACGCTGCCGCCGTCGCGGTCTTCCTCGTAGGTCACGGACTCATAGGTCACGCGGGGATCGCCCGAGGCCAGCGGCACCGCCGTGTTCTCGACCGACATGGCGAGATAGTCGCCCGCGGCCCAGCCCGAGGTGCCCTCGTGGTTCACGCGGCACCATTTGGCGGCATCGACGCAGCCTTCGACCATCACCAGCGCATCCGAGGGGATCACGCCCACGATCGTATAGTTCGAGCCGGGGCCCGAGCGCAGGTTGAGATCAGTCATCGGGCGGGCTTCCTGCACCTGCGCCGAGGCGGCGCCGGCGAGAAGCGTCGCGGCTGCCACGGAGAGCCAGAGCGTGCTGTTGCGGATCATATGTCCTGTCCTTTCGGATGGTTTTTTCAATTGCCATTCGGCATGCGTCCTCTAACGGCCGTCGGGTGCGGAGGTTCCTCAAGACGCAGGGGGACAAGACTTTCGGACAGGCTCGGGAGGAGAGAGGGCGACGGTCATGGCCGTGGAAAGGCTCGCCGCAGCGGGAGAGGCCGAGCGCGGCCACGTCTCAGGCAAACTCTGCGCCAAGGGGGCCGGAAGATCCCGCGCCTTCTGCGCCCTCAGGCGACGAGATAGCCGATGACCCCTGCCGCGCGCAGGACGGGCACGCGCAGCGCCGGATCGGCGAGGGCGCGGTGGAAGTCGGGGCTGTCGGGCAGCGCCGGGCGCGCCCGCTCGTAGAGCGCCATCACGGGGGCGTTGCCGCCCATGGAGGAGGGATAGAGCAGCCCGTCGATGGCCGGGAAGGCCTCGTAGAAGGCGCGGCTCCAGCGGCGGGCGCGGGCCTTCGGTCCCGAGGCGATGGCCGCGGAGGCTCCGGCCCGGGTGGGCCAGGGGCCGGTCAGATCGAGGAGCGTCAGGGGCCGGGCCAGCGCGAAGACCGCGAACCACGGTGAGCGGCCGGTGAGATCGATGATCCGCGTCTCCTGAAAGACCTCGGCCGCGCAGACGGCGAGCGCGCCCGGCGCGGCCGACCCGGCGGCATAGAGGATGCCGCGCGCCTGCACCTGCGGAGCGCCCTGCACGTCGGGCAGGTGGGGATCGAACCGGCCGCTGCCCGGGCCCCAGAAGCGGAAGTCGTGCCAGGCCACGGGATGATCGCCGCCGCGAAAGAAGATCCGCGCGAGCGGCGTGCCGGCGGGCAGGGTCGCGATCTCGGCGCCCAGCGCCGCCAGCGTCGCCGCGGGCGGCGGTTCGGGAAACTTCGCCATCAGATCGCGGCGGCCAGCTCGCGCACGGATTCCGGATCGTGGCCCGCAGCGAGCCAGGCCACAGGGGTCAGGCCCTCGCCGCGCCCGTCGTCGAGGTCGGATTGCGGCGTGGTGAAAAAGGCCGCCACCTGAACGGGCCGGGCCTCGGGCCGGATCGCCTTCAGCACCCGGCGCAGGCCCGGCAGCTCGCCCGCAGCGGTGAGCTGGAAGCCCGGGATGCGCCAGCCGCGCGCATCCGGGCCGCGGATGCCGAGGATCGTGCGCTCGCGCAGACGCTGGCGCAGACGGCTGGGATCGACGCCGAGCCGTGCGGCGACCTCGGCCAGCGGCAGCGCCGTCTCGGCCAGCACCGCATGGCGAGCGGCCAGATCGAGCGCCGGCTGCGGATCGGCCTCCCCCTCGGGCTCGACCCCAACCGCGCGCAGCGCCGTGCGCTCGGCCCCGGACAGGGGCTCGGCGCGGGAGGGCGGCAGGATCTCCTGCCCGTGCTCTTCCAGATAATCGCCCGCCGCGCGCGCGATCCGCCCCTCGAACCCGGCGAGCCGGAACTTGGCGAGCGTCGCGCGCAGCGCGTCGAAATCCTCGTGTCCGCGATCCATGGCGCCCGGCATGACGACCTCCTGTCTGCTCACGACAAGGTGGGGTGTGAGGGATCGTGAGTCAAGGGCAGGGCCTCACGATCCCTCACGCGGGCGCCGCATCAGCGCAGCAGCGCCAGGAAGGCGGGCCAGGCCTCGGGGTCGGCCACGGTCTTGTCGCGGCAGAAGGGGTTGCAGAAGCCGAAGATGCGCCCCTCGATCTCGAGCAGGTCGCTGACCGGCGCGCCCGAATAGGGGCAGGCGTCATTCTCGGCCACACCATCCGTCACGGCGCGGGCGGGCAGGGGCGCGGGGCCGGGCCAGGGCTTTTGCGGATAGGGCCGGACGTAGGCCTCCTGATCGGCGCCATCGACCATTCCCATCGCGCGCCAGCGGCGGAAGGAGGGATGGGCGAGATGGGCCGCCACATAGGCCTGCGCCTCGGGTCCGACAGAAAGCCCGTAGCCCGCGATGCGCGCCGCCACGGGGGCGAAGAACGCATCCGCCGCGCTGTAGGGCCCGCAGAGCCACGGGCTCTCCGTGCCGCAGCGCGCCCGCGCCTCGGCCCAGATCCTCTCGAGCCGGGCGAGATCGGTCTGCACGGCCTCGGGCGGGTCGCATGCCTCGTAGCTCACGCGGAGGTTCATCGGGCAGTGGCTGCGGAGCGCGCCGAAGCCCGCATGCATTTCGGCCGCGAGCGCGCGCGCCACCGCCCGATGCTCGGGATCGGCGGGCCAGATCCCCGCCTCGGGATGGCGCGAGGCGAGCTCCTCGGCGATGGCGAGGCTTTCGGCCACCACCGTTCCGGCGGGCGTCTTCATCGCGGGCACGGTGCGGGCCGGGGCGAAATCGGCCAGAAGCGCGGGCAGCTCGTCGGTATAGAGCCGGGCGCGCCGCACGCGGACGGGCAGCCCGAAGGCATCGAAGAGGAGCCAGCCGCGCAGGCTCCAGCTGGAATAGGCGCGATCGCCGATGGCAAGCTCGTAGGTCAAGGGACACCTCCTGATGCGGGCAGACTAGGGGCAGGGGCCGGTCCTGCCAAACGCCCATTGCTGAACAGGATCATCACGGCGCGCGATGGAGCCCGCCGCAAGCGGCTGGAAACGCGCGCCCGCCCGGGGCATATCAGCGGAAGGCCCGCCCGGGCGGAGGGCCAGAGCGGAGGACGCATGACGACGACGATCTACATCCTGAACGGGCCGAACCTGAACCTGCTGGGCCAGCGCCAGCCCGAGATCTACGGGCACGAGACGCTGGCCGATGTCGAGCGGCGCTGTGCGGAAGTCGCGGCCGAGAAGGGCTTCTCGGTGCGCCTCTTCCAGTCGAACCACGAGGGCACGATCGTCGACCAGATCCACGAGGCGCGGCAGGCGGCCTGCGGCATCGTCATCAATCCGGCCGCCTACACCCACACGTCGGTGGCGATCCTCGACGCGCTCAATACCTTCGAGGGGCCGGTGATCGAGTGCCACATCTCGAACGTCCACAAGCGCGAGAGCTTCCGCCATCACTCCTATGTGAGCCTGCGCGCGGACGGGGTGCTGGCGGGCTTCGGCATCGAGGGTTACGAACTGGCGGTGCGGCGGATCTGTTCGCTCTGCGCAGGCGGCTGACCGGGTGCCGCATGATCTGGCGCAAGTCCGTGGCGAGGCGGCTCGCCTAAGCAGGTCGCGACAGGGATGGCCGCCGGAGAAGGACCCATGACCGACAGGAGCGACGATCTCGCCCGTATCCTCGACCGCCGCCGCCGCGGGCGGCGCTGGCTCTGGCCCCTGCTGGTGGCGGTGCTGCTTGCGGGCGGGGGCCTCTTCTGGGCCTCGCGGCAGGGGGCGGAGCCGGGGCTTGCCTATGTGACGGAACCTGCGGTGCGGGGCGGGCTTGTCGTGACGGTGATGGCCACGGGCACGGTGCAGCCCACGACGCAGGTCGAGGTCTCGTCCGAACTGTCGGGCACGCTCGCCGCGGTCGAGGTGGATTACAACGACGAGGTCGCGGTGGGCCAGCCGCTCGCCCGGCTGGACGATACGCGGCTGAAGGCGCAGGTCGCCAATGCCGAGGCCTCGCTCGAGGCGGCGGAGGGGCGGCTCGAGCAGGCCCGCGCCACCGCGCGCGAGGCGGCCGAGAACTACCGCTCGCGCTCGGCGCTCGACCAGCGGGGGGTGGCCGCCCATCTCGATCTCGTGGCGACCGAGGCCGCCCACAATCGGGCGCAATCCGAGGTGAAGATCGCCGAGGCCGACCGCACGCTCGCGGCCGCCAATCTCGAGGTGCAGCGGGTGGATCTGGCCAAGGCCGTGATCCGCTCGCCGATCCGCGGCATCGTGCTCGACCGGGCGGCGGAGGCGGGGCAGATCGTGGCCTCCTCGCTGAACACGCCGGTGCTGTTCACGCTGGCCGAGGATCTGAACCGGATGGAGCTGCGCGTCGACATCGACGAGGCCGACATCGGCCGGGTGCGGGTGGGCAACCGCGCCTCCTTCAAGGTGGACGCCTATCCGGGGCGGAGCTTCAAGGCCGAGATCGTGCAGGTGCGCTATGCGCCCGAGACGACCGACGGGGTGGTGACCTACAAGGCGGTGCTGTCGGTGGACAATGGCGAGCGGCTGCTGCGGCCCGGCATGACCGCGACCGCCACGATCACGGTGGCCGAGGTGGAGGGCGCGCTTCTCGTGCCGAATGCCGCGCTGCGCTTCGCCCCGCCGGCGGTGGCCCAGCCCGGCGGTTCCGGCGGCAACCGCGGGGGCGGGCTTCTCGGCCTCATCATGCCCCGGCCGCCGGGGCCCGCGACCGGGACCGACGCGGCGTCTGGCCCGACGGTCTGGGTGATGCGCGGCGGCCAGCCCGATCGGGTGGCGGTCGAGACCGGCGAGACGGACGGGCGGCGGACCGAGATCCGCGGCGGCGCGCTCGAGGCCGGGGATGAGGTCATCACCGACCAGCGCGAGGCCGGGGCGTGACCGAGGGGCCGCTCATCGCGCTCGAGGGGATCGGCCGGTCCTATGGCGCGGGCGAGGCCGAGGTGCGCGCGCTCGAGAGGGTGGATCTCACCATCCGGCGCGGCGAGTTCGTGGCGATCATGGGCCCCTCGGGGTCGGGCAAGTCCACGGCCATGAACATCATCGGCTGCCTCGACCGGCCCACGTCCGGGCGCTACCTCTTCGAGGGGACCGACGTCTCGGGGCTCGACCGCGACGGGCGCGCGCTGTTGCGGCGGCACTTTCTGGGCTTCGTCTTTCAGGGCTTCAACCTGCTGCCCCGCACCACCGCGCTCGAGAATGTCGAGCTGCCGCTGATCTACAAGGGCCTGCCGCGGGCCGAGCGGATCGAGAAGGCACAGCGGGCGCTGGCGCGGGTGGGGCTTGCCGGGCGCGAGCATCACGATCCCTCCCAGCTCTCGGGCGGCCAGCAGCAGCGGGTGGCCATCGCCCGGGCGCTGGCGGGCGAGCCCGCCGTGATCCTTGCCGACGAGCCCACGGGCAACCTCGACAGCCAGCGGTCGCATGAGATCATGCAGCTGATGCAGGCGCTGAACCGCGAAGGGATCACCATCGTCATGGTCACCCACGAGGAGGATATCGCAGCCTATGCCGGGCGGCTCGTCGTCTTCACCGACGGCCACCTCACGCGGGACGAGCCGGTGAGAGCGAGGGCCTGAGATGCTGTGGGAGACGATCCGCCTCGCCTTCATCGCCATCGTCAGGAACAAGCTGCGCTCGTTCCTGACCGTGCTCGGCGTCGTGATCGGGGTGGCGGCGGTCATTGCCATGGTGACGGTCGGGCAGGGCTCGTCGGCGCAGGTCTCGGCCAATGTGGCGAGCCTCGGGACCAACGTGCTGATCCTGCGGCCGGGCAAGCGGATGATGGGGCCCGGGACGCGCGACACCTCGCCCGCCTTCACGCTGCGCGATGTGGAGGCGCTGGAGGAGCTGCCGGTGATCCGGGCGGTCTCGCCCAATACCTCGGCCTCGCAGACGGTGGTCTTCGGCAATGCCAATGCCACCACCTCGATCACCGGCACCACGGCCGCCTATCTGACGGTGGCCAACTGGGTGCTGGCGGGCGGGCGCGCCTTCACCCCGGCCGAGGAGCGGCAGGGGGCGGCGGTCTGCATCCTGGGCGAGACGGTGCGCCAGAAGCTCTTCGGCGCGGCCGATCCCCTGGGCCAGACGGTGCGGATCAAGTCGATCTCCTGTCTCGTGGTGGGGCTTCTCGAGGCCAAGGGCGCAGGCTCGTTCGGGCAGGATCAGGACGATCTCGTGCTGATGCCGATCCGCACCGTGCAGCGCAGGCTCGTCGGCAATCAGGATGTCTCGGGCATGTCCGTGGCACTTCAGGACGGCGTCTCCGCCACGCGCGGCATCCGCGACATCGGCGCGCTCCTGCGCGAGCGGCGGCGCATCGGCCCGGCCGACGAGGAGAATTTCTCGGTCACCGACATGAAGGAGATCGCCTCGATGCTGACCTCCATCAACACGGTCCTCGCGGGGCTTCTCTCCTCGGTCGCGGCGGTGAGCCTTCTGGTCGGCGGCATCGGGATCATGAACATCATGCTGGTCTCGGTGACCGAGCGCACGCGCGAGATCGGCATCCGGCTTGCGGTGGGGGCGACGGCGGGGCAGGTGCTGACGCAGTTCCTCGTCGAGGCGGTGGTGCTCTCGGTGCTGGGCGGCATGATCGGCATCGCCCTCGGGCTGGCGCTGGCGCTCGTCGCCTCGCGCTACATGCTCATTCCCTTCACGCCCGATCCGCTCGTGGTGCTGATGGCCTTCGGGTTTTCGGCCGTCGTGGGGGTGATCTTCGGCTATTTCCCTGCCCGCCGGGCCGCCCGGCTCGACCCGATCGAGGCGCTGCGCCACCAGTAGCAGGCGGGGCGGACAGGCCGGTCGCGGCGGCGGAGGCAGGGGCGGCCCGGCGTCGTTTCCGTAGCGTCACCTCATCCGAAACGACGAGAGGCGCCGGAAAATGTTGAAATGAAGCCGGTTGTTGGCAACACTTTCCGGGCTGCGCTTGGGAGGGCGCGGCCAACTGGGAGGAATGACATGACGGCTTTCGAGAAGAAAGCGGCGTTTTCGCGCCGCTCGTTCCTGCGCACCGGTGCCTTGGCCGGGGGTGCGGCGGCGGGGTCTGTCCTGGCGGCTCCGGCCGTCCTGGCCCAAGCACCGCTGGTGATGAAGATGCAGACATCCTGGCCCGCCTCGGACATCTGGATGGACTTCGCCCGCGAATATGTCACGCGGGTCGAGGAGATGTCGGGCGGCAGGCTCAAGGTGGACCTGCTGCCGGCCGGGGCCGTGGTCGGCGCCTTCCAGGTGATGGATGCCGTGCATGACGGCGTGATCGACGCCTCGCATTCGGTGTCGGCCTACTGGTATGGCAAGTCGAAGGCGGCCTCGTTCTTCGGCACGGGCCCGGTCTTCGGCGGCTCGGCCACCACGATGCTCGGCTGGGTCTATCAGGGCGGCGGGCAGGATCTCTACCGCGAGCTGACCCAGGACATTCTCGGAATGAACATCGTGGGCTTCTACGGCTTCCCGATGCCCGCCCAGCCCTTCGGCTGGTTCAAGACCGAGGTGAACGGCGTGGCCGACATCCAGGGCTTCAAGTACCGGACCGTGGGGCTGGCGGCCGATCTGCTGCAGGCGATGGGCATGTCGGTGGCGCAGCTGCCCGGCGGCGAGATCGTGCCGGCGATGGAGCGGGGCGTGATCGACGCGTTCGAGTTCAACAACCCCTCGTCGGACATGCGCTTCGGCGCGCAGGACGTGGCGAAGAACTACTACCTGTCCTCCTACCATCAGGCGTCCGAGAGCTTCGAATATGTCTTCAACCGCGACTTCTACGAGGATCTGGAGCCCGACCTGCAGGCGATCCTGAAATATGCGGTGGAGGCGGCCTCGACCTCGAACACGGCGCTCGCGCTGCGCCAGTATTCGGCCGATCTCGCGACGCTGGCGGCCGAGAACGGGGTCGCGGTGCATCGGACACCCAAGGAGATCCTCGCAGGCCAGCTCGAGGCCTGGGACAAGCTGATCGTGGATCTCGAGACGGACGAGTTCTTCAAGAAGGTCCTCGACAGCCAGCGCGCCTGGGTGGAGCAGGTGAGTTATTACGAGCTGATGAACGCGGCCGACCTCGGGCTGGCCTACGAACATCACTTCCCCGGCAAGCTCAAGCTCTGACCCGATCCGGCCCCGGGACCTCTCCCGGGGCCTTTTCCAGCGGGAGATCCCATGCGCGCCTTCATCCGTTTCGCCGACCGCCTGTCGGCGGCCTTCGGCCATGCCTTCGGCTGGCTGGTGGTCCTCATGACCCTCGGGGTCAGCTACGAAGTCCTCGTGCGCTATGTCTTCAATGCGCCGACGCCCTGGTCGCTCGACGTCTCCTTCATCATGTATGGCACGCTCTTCATGATGGGCGGCGCCTATACGCTGTCGCGCAACGGCCATGTGCGCGGCGATTTCCTCTACCGGATGTGGAAGCCCCGGACGCAGGCGGCGGTGGATCTGGTGCTCTACCTGATCTTCTTCTTTCCCGGCATCACGGCGCTGATCCTCTCGGGCTGGAAATATTCCGCGCGCTCCTGGGGCTATGCCGAGGTGAGCGTGAACAGCCCGGCGGGCATTCCGATCTATCAGTTCAAGTCGGTGATGGTGGCCGCGGGGCTTCTCCTCTTCATCCAGGGGCTGGCGCAGGTCTGCCGCTGCCTCCTCTGCCTGCGCGAGGGCTACTGGCTCTCGGCCGAGCAGGATGTCGAGGAGACCGAGGCCGCGCTCGTGCGCGACCATGGCGGGGAGGCGACATGAGCCGCACCGCCGCCGCCCCGGCCCCGACCCGCCTCCGGTTGCCGTTCGGCCCCGCCTCCGCTCCGTCCCGGACCCGCGCCCGGTTGCCCTGCGGTGACGCCTCCGCCCCGTCCCGGACCCGCTTCCGGTTGCCGTGCGGCCCCGCCGCCTTCGACTTTCATCCTCGCAGCAAGGAGACGGCCGAGTGACCGACCCTCAAGTGGCCCTGCTCATGCTGGGCATCTTCATCTCGCTCGTCTTCCTCGGCTTCCCCATCGCCTTCACCCTCATGGCCCTCGGCATCGGCTTCGGCTACTACGCCTATTTCGATGCGAGCCGGATGTGGCGGGCCTTCAACCGGCTGGGGGAGGAGGCCGACGGCTGGACCTCGGCCTCGACCTGGGTCGAGGGGTTCTTCAACAACCGGATCTTCGACCTCTTCATCAACCAGACCTACACGGTGATGTCGAACGAGGTGCTGACGGCGATCCCGCTCTTTCTCTTCATGGGCTATATCGTCGAGCGGGCGAACATCGTGGACCGGCTCTTCACCACGCTCAACATCGCCTCGAAGAACATCCCCGGCTCGATGGGGGTGGCGGCGCTCGTGACCTGCGCGCTCTTCGCCACGGCCACCGGCATCGTGGGCGCGGTGGTCACCCTCATGGGGCTTCTTGCGCTGCCCGCGATGCTGAAATCCCGCTACGACCATGCCTTCGCCTCGGGCATCATCTGTGCGGGCGGCACGCTCGGCATCCTGATCCCGCCCTCGATCATGCTGATCGTCTATGCGGCCTCCTCGGGCGTCTCGATCGTCCGGCTCTATGCGGCAGCCCTCCTGCCGGGCCTCACGCTCGTGGGCCTCTATCTCGTCTACATCATCGGCCGGTCGATCCTTCAGCCGCATGTGGCGCCGCGTCCGGCGCCGGGCGAGGTGCCGGACGTGCCGGGGGGCAAGCTCTTCCTGATGCTGCTCACCTCGTTCTTCCCGCTGGCCGTGCTGATCCTCGCGGTGCTGGGCTCGATCCTCTTCGGGCTGGCCACACCCACCGAGGCGGCCTCGATCGGGGCGCTCGGCGGCATGGTGCTGGCCGTCCTCTACCGCGCGATGACCTTCGAGCGGCTGCGCGAGAGCGTCTATCTCACCGTGCGCACGACGGCGATGGTCTGCTGGCTCTTCGTCGGCTCCTACACCTTCTCGGCGGTCTTCTCCTACCTCGGCGGCGAGCAGGTGATCGCCGACTTCGTGGGGAGCCTCGATCTCACGC
This sequence comes from Cereibacter johrii, assembly GCF_001720585.1. Taxonomy (GTDB): domain Bacteria; phylum Pseudomonadota; class Alphaproteobacteria; order Rhodobacterales; family Rhodobacteraceae; genus Cereibacter_A; species Cereibacter_A johrii. The sequence goes on from NZ_MABH01000132.1 coordinate 35,036, forward strand.
CGTTCCAGTTCCTCATTCTGGCCCAGCTCATCATCTTCCTGCTCGGCTGGCCGCTCGAATGGTCCGAGATCATCATCATCTTCGTGCCGATTTTCCTGCCGCTCCTGCAGATCTTCGACATCGACCCGCTGTTCTTCGGGGTGCTCGTCGCGCTGAACCTGCAGACCTCGTTCCTGACACCGCCGATGGCGATGTCGGCCTATTACCTGAAGGGGATCGCGCCGCCGCAGGTGCGGCTCACGCAGATCTTCGCGGGCTCCCTGCCCTATGTGGGGATGGTCTTCGTCTGCATGGCCCTGATGTATCTCTTCCCGCAGATCGTCTTCGCGCTTCCGGAGTTCGTCTATGGGGCGCGCTGACCGCAACGGAGGGCTCCTCGCCCTGACCGGGGCCGAGCTGGCGGGGCGGCTCGCCTCGGGCGCGCTCCGCGCGGTGGAGCTGGTCGAGGCCTGCCTGTCGCAGATCGCCGCGCGCGAGCCGGAGGTGCAGGCCTGGGCCTTCCTCGACGGGGATCATGCGATGGCGCAGGCGCGCGCTCTCGATGCGCGCCGGCAGAGCGGGGCGGCGCTTGGTCCGCTGCACGGGCTGCCGGTGGGGGTGAAGGACGTGATCGACGTGCGCGGCATGCCGACCGGCCTCGGCCTTGCGGGCGGGGCGGGGCGGGTGG
>NZ_MABH01000133.1 GCF_001720585.1 Cereibacter johrii
CATCGGGCCGGAACGCGCCGCGGTCCGCGCCCGTCAGGAACCTGTCCCAGTTCTGCGCCACGCGCGGGCCCATCTGCGCCAGCTCGAAATCCTCGCGCAGCCGCTCGGCCGCCTCGATCAGCTCGGCCGACAGGAAGGGCCGGCCGTCCTTGTCCCGCCGCCGTGCGAGCACCGCCACCGGGCTCTCGGCCGCGTTGTAGCGCACGCGCCGCGGGCCGTCCTCGTCGCGGATCTCGCGCTCGGCCCAGTCGCGATGCTGCGCGGCGAAGGGCTGCACCGCCTCGGACAGGCCCCGGCTCCGGCCGCCCTCCTCGGCCTCGACGATCCGGCGCAGGGCCGCGCGCCCGGTGGCCGTGATCTCGTAGGTCGCGATCCGGCCCGGCTTGCGGCAGGCGATCCAGTCCTTCAGCGCGAAGGCCTGCGCGACCGCCCGGTCGACCACCGCCATCCGCGCCGTGCCCCCGTCGGGCAAGGTGCGCAGGACGGCGGCCTTCTCCATGTCCGGGGCCACCGCGAGCAGGGTCTGCGGCTCGGCCAGCCGCCTGAGGATGCGGCGCGCCTCGCGCGTGATGGTGGTCTCGTCGAGCGAGGCCGGCCGGAGGGAGGAAGAGGCGTCGGGGCGGATCGGGGCCGTCATGTCGGATCTGTCCTTTCTGGCTGGGATGGGTCCGCGCCCCTGAGACCGTCCGAAGGCTGCCAGCGCCTCGTCCACCAGAGGATCGTCGCGTCGGCTCTCGCAGCGGCGCACATGGCGCATCACCGTCGAGGCATGGCACCCCTCGCGGCGGGCGAGCGCCCGAAGCGAGAGACCTTCCTCCGTGTGATCGAGGTAGAGCCGAACGGCCTCGGGCAGCCAAGCAGGAAAGGTCGAGGACAAGCGCAGGTCGGTGTGCATCATTCCATCCCGTGGCCCCCGCGAGAGGGCGTTGTCCGGCGTTGGACGTTTGCAACCGTCAGGGGCATTGGTTACCTGTTCGTTAATAACTGCGGTGTTGTTGATAATTCTTTCTAATTCCTAAACATTCGAGAAACCTCCGCGCGGTGGAAGGCGCGCGCGCGCAACGCAGGGTTGCAGGGGTCACTCTGTTTCGCCACGACAGAGGAGACAGCCATGACCGACATGCACGGCCTCCTGACCGAGATCCGACGCCCCCGGCTGCTCATGCGGGCGGCCCGGCTGGGGCTGGCCGACTACCGGCGCGAGCGGGATCTGCGCCGTCTCGTGCCGGATCCGGAGCCGGGCCGGGCCGTCGCGGCGCTGCTCGCGGAGGAGCGCGACCTCGAACGGCGGCGGCGGGCGGGGGAGGCCACCTACTCGGTCGCGCATCATGTGGAAGTGCTGATCGCCCTCATCGCGGAGGCGCGTCTGGCCCCGCCGGCGGTCTGTCCGCTCGCGCGCGGCGCAGGTGGTATGGGCCGTCTGGCGGAGGCATCGCCCGCTCCGGAAAACGACTGCGCGGGAGGATCGGGAGCGTCCCCGTCCTGACCCGTGGCGGACCGCTCAGGCCAAGGAGGTAAGGCCGCGCCGCTCGCCTTTGGGGAGTGCCATGGCAAAGGGCGCGGCCCTGTCGGACCGCGCCCCCCGGGCAGGCGGAAGATGCCGTCAGATGAAGGCGTCGGGCATCGACTCCTTCTTGCGGGCGACATAGTCCGCCAGCGCCTCGGCCACGCCCTCATCGAGCGCGGGCTGCTGGTAATCGCCCAGAAGCTTCTTCACCCGTGCGGTGGCGAGCGTCTCGGTGTCGCGCGCGCCCTCTTCTTCCCAGGTCTCGAAGGGCTTGTAATCGAACAGGTCCGAGCGCCAGAAGGCGGACTTGAAGTTCGCCTGCGTGTGGGCGCAGCCGAGATAGTGGCCGCCGGGGCCTACCTCGCGGATCGCATCCATCCCCTGCCCGTTCTCGTCCACCGCCACGCCCTGCGCGAGATGGTGTAGCGTGCCGAGCTGGTCGGCATCCATCACGAACTTCTCGTAGGAGGAGACGAGGCCGCCTTCCAGCCAGCCGCAGGCGTGCAGCATGAAGTTCACGCCCGAGAGCAGCGCCATGTTCAGCGAGTTCGCGGTCTCGTAGGCGGCCTGCGCATCGGGCAGCTTCGAGCCGCAGAAGGCCCCGCCCGAGCGGTAGGGCAGCCCCAGACGACGGGCCAGCTGGCCTGCGCCGTAGGTGATGTGCGAGGCTTCGGGCGTGCCGAAGGTGGGCGCGCCGGAGTTCATGTCGATCGAGGTCACGAAGGCGCCGAAGATCACCGGCGCGCCGGGACGGATCAGCTGGCTGTAGGCCACGCCCGCCAGCACCTCGGCCAGCACCTGCGTCAGCGTCCCCGCCACCGTCACCGGCGCCATCGCACCGCCCACGATGAAGGGCGACACGATGGCCGCCTGATTGGCCGCGGCATAGACCTCGAGCGCGCCCATCATCGTCGCATCGAAGGTGAGCGGCGAGTTGATGTTCACGAGCGAGGTCATCACCGTGTTCCGGTCGACGAAATCGGCGCCGAACAGGAGTTTCGCCATCTCGACCGAATCCTCGGCCCGCGACGGTTCGGTGACCGAGCCCATGAAGGGCTTGTCGCTGAGCGTCATGTGGGCGTGGAGCATGTCGAGGTGGCGCTTGTTCACCGGCACGTCGGTCGGCTCGCAGACGGTGCCGCCCGAGTGGTGCAGCCATTTCGACATGTAGCCGAGCTTCACGAAGTTGCGGAAATCCTGCATCGTGGCATAGCGGCGTCCGCCCTCGCGGTCGCGCACGAAGGGCGGCCCGTAGACCGGCGCCAGCACGAGGTTCTTCCCGCCGATCTCGACATTGCGCTCGGCGTTGCGGGCATGTTGCGTGAAGCTGGAGGGCGCGGTGGCGCAGAGCTTGCGGGCGAGCCCGCGCGGGATATGCACCCGCTCGCCGCGCACGTCGGCCCCGGCGTCCCGCCAGCGTTGCAGGGCGGCCGGATTCTCGAGGAAGTTGACGCCGATTTCTTCGAGGACCGTCTCGGCGTTCCATTCGATGATCTGGAGCGCTTCCTCGTTCAGGATCTCGAAGTTCGGGATGTTGCGGGTGATGAACTTCGCCGTGTCCATCCGGACCGCGGTGCGTTCCGCCCGCCGCGCCGAGCCGCCGCCGCCCCGCGCCCTGCGTGCCGTGACCTCGTTCATCGCTCATCCTCCAAAGCCGGCTGCCGTCTGCCGCCCTTATGGCGTGTTTCGATGAAGGTCCCGTCACCGTTTCCGGCGCTTGCCGACGGAAAACGACATGCGCCGGAGTTGGCTCTCAGCGGGCCTGCGCCCGCGCCCAGGCCACCGCCTCGCCGAGCGCCTGCGTGACCGCGGTGTCGAAGGCCACCACCACATCGCCCGTGCTGTCCGAGGCGGCCGGAGCCTGCGCCTCGATGCGCCGCGTCGAGGCGACCGAGCGGTCGGATTCGCGGATCAGCGTCAGCACCATCGAGACGTGCACGGTGGGCGTCTGACCCGGCGGCACCTCGGCCTGGAAGTCGCGCAGTTCGGTCATGAGCGTGTAATCGGGCACGAGGCCCGCCGCCTCGCGCGCGACAAGCCGGAAGCCGCCGCCGTTCTGCAGGGAGCCCACGAGCAGCGTCTGCAGCAGCGCCGGCGCCGGATCGGACCAGCGCGCATCGGGCAGATAGAGCGCCTGCACCCGCGACGGCTTGATGAGGATGCGGTCGGTGGCGAGCGCCCCGCCGGCGGTGGCCGTCTCCACCACGATGTGGCGCGAGCCGCCGCCGCCCGTGCCGGGAAGCGGCGACAGGGTGTAGGTGTCGAGTTGCTCGGAGGCACGCGACAGGGACGAGACGGCGCCGCAGCCCGAGAGCGCGAGGGCCGCGAGAAGGAGCGTCAATCGGGTCAGGGCTCGCATCGTCATCTCCTGTAGGACGGTGTCTGGTTGCCGAGGAAGAACCGCGCCGGATCGCGCGAGATCTGCGCGATCAGCGCATTGAGGTTCGTGACCGTGCGCCGGGTCTCGGCCGCGAGCGTCGCATATTGCGGCAGGCCGTTGTCGGCGAAGTTGCGGATGCCCGCGACCGACCGCTCGATGCCCGACACCGCGCTGCGGATCTGGGCGATCATCGGCGGCACGTCCCGCTCGACGATGCGGTTCACAGTCTCGAACGTGTCGCGGGCCGAGGCCGCAGCACCCTTGCCCTCTTCGAGCGCGGTCTCGAGGCTGGCCAGCGCCACATCGGCCCGGTCCGCCATCGCATCGAGCCGCGCGGTGAAATCGTTCAGCCGCGAGGTGGCCTCGGCCGCGTCGCGGGTGATGGCCGCGATGTTCTGCACCGAGGCATCGGCGTTGGTCAGGATGCTCTCGACCGCGGCGCGGTTCTCGGGGCCCGTGAAGGTCTGGATATCCTTCAGGAGCGAGATCGCCTCGGCGAGCAGCGTCGGCGCGTCGGCCGTCAGCGCCTGAACGGCCGACCGCTCGGACGGGATCACCGGGGGCCACTGGTCACCCTCGGCCGTCAGCGGCTCGGGCGCGGCACCGCCCGAGAGCGAGACGTAGGAGACGCCCGTGACACCCTGAGAGGCCACCTGCGCCTTGGTGTCGGTCCGCACCGGCGTGGTGGCGGCCAGCTGGATGCGCACCCGGACGAGCGAGGGATCCTCGGGATCGACCGCGATGGTGAGCACCTCGCCCACGTCCACGCCGTTGTAGCGCACCGGGCTTGCCCGGCCGAGACCCTCGACGCTGGTGAACAGGATGTCATATTCCGCATAGGTCCGGTCGAGCTGGACCTTGGCGAGCCAGAGCAGGAACCCGAGCGTGGCGAGGATGCTCGCAAGCGTGAAGATCCCGATCAGCACATAGCGGGCGCGCGTTTCCATGGGTTCAGCCCTCCGCCGCCAGAAGCGCCGCATGGGCGCGCGGACCGTGGAAATATTCGCGGACCCACGGGTGATCCACCTCCATCAGCTCGCGGATGGTTCCCGTCACCAGAACTTTCCTTTCGGCCAGAACCGCAATGCGGTCGCAGGTTGCATGGAGCGTATCGAGATCGTGCGTCACGAGGAACACGGTCAGCCCCAGAGATGTCTGCAGGTTGCGGATCAGCGCATCGAACTCGGAGGCGCCGATCGGATCGAGACCCGCCGTCGGCTCGTCGAGGAACACGATGTCGGGGTCGAGCGCAAGCGCCCGCGCAAGCCCTGCCCGCTTGCGCATGCCCCCCGAGAGCTCGGACGGATAGAGGCTGCGCGCCTTGGGCGGCAGACCCACCATGGCGATCTTGAGATCGGCCAGTGCCGCGCGCGTCTCGGGATCGAGCCCCGTGCGCTCGCGCATCGGGGCCTCGACATTCTCGCGCACCGTGAGCGAGGAGAAAAGCGCACCGTCCTGGAACATCACGCCCCAGCGGTTCTCGACCTTGGCCATCTCGGCCTTCGACGCCGTTCGCACATCGGTGCCGAAGACCTTGACGCTGCCCGCCCGCGGCGCCTGAAGCCCCACGATCGAGCGCAGGAGCACCGATTTGCCGGTGCCGGATCCGCCCACGATGCCCAGCACCTCGCCGCGATGGATGTCGAGATCCAGATCCTCGTGGATCACGTTCGGCCCGAACTGGTTCTTCAGCCCCCGGACCTCGATCAGAACCTCTTTCGGCATCAGAGCCCCCAGACCGCGAAGAAGATCGAGAAGAACGCATCGACCACGATGACCAGGAAGATGGCCTGCACGACCGAGCGCGACGTGTGGCTGCCGAGCGATTCGGCATTGCCCGAGACCTGCATCCCCTGATGGCAGCCGATGACCGCGATGATGACGGCGAAGAAGGGCGCCTTGACCAGCCCGATGATCGCATGGGTGACATCGGTATTGGCCAGAAGCTGGGTGCGGAACATGCCCGGCGTGATGCCGAGATCGATCCAGGCCATCAGCCCCCCGCCCAAGAGGCCCGCGAGCGAGGCGATGAAGCCGAGCGCGGGCAGCAGAAGGACCAGCGCGATCAGCCGCGGCAGCACCAGCCGGTCGATCGGATCGAGACCCAGGACGCGCATCGCGTCGATCTCCTCGCGCATCTTCATCGAGCCGATGGCGGCGGTGAAGGCCGAGGCGGACCGTCCCGCCACGATGATCGCGGTCAGCAGGATGCCCAGTTCGCGCAGGATCGAGATGGCCACGAGATCGACCACATAGACTTCCGCGCCGAAGGGCTTGAGCTGCGTCGAGCCCTGAAAGGCCAGCACGATGCCGATCAGGAACCCCATGAGCGAGACGATGGGCACCGCATTCCATCCCGCCTCCTGCATGTGATGGACGAGCGGCGTCAGCTTGAGCCGCGTCGGATGCAGGACGAGCGCGCCGAGATGGGCCACCACCTCGCCGAAGAAGCCGACGGAGGTCAGGCTTCCGCGCAGGCCCTGCGCCACCTCCTGACCGAGGTTGGCGAGCCCGTCGTCCGGCCGCCCCGGGATCGTGCGCCGCCGCCGCTCGGGCTCGGGCATGGCCGCCGCGACCGTCTCGAGGAGATGGCGGTGCGACTCGCTCAGATTGACGATCTCGAGCGCATGCCCCGTGGCCTCGGCGCGCTTCTGCGCCTGCAGGAGAGCCCAGGCCCCCGCCGTGTCGAGAGCCTCCACCGCGGCCATGTCGATCTGTCCCCCGGCCTCGGCCGCGCCGAGGCTGCGCTGCGTCTCGGGGAGCGTCTCGATGGTCAGCCGTCCGCGCAGGGACACGGAAGACGGGGTCGGTCGATCTGAAACCAATGCCTGCAGCCCTGTTCCGCCGCGCCCTCGACTTGCACGGACCGGACGATCGCCCCGCCCGCGCGATGGAACGCCGCGCCCTTCGTTCCTGTTCCATGGCCGGATCCCGGTCCGGCCCCTGCTCTCGTCCCGCCGCATCCCGGCCGCCGCAGCCGGCGCGCTTCTTCTCATGGAGGGCGGGTGGCGCAATTCTCCAGACGTGGCCCCGACATGCAAGCCCTTCCCGGATCCGGGCCCCCGAAGCGGGCGCGGCCGCGCTCTTTCCGCCACGCGCGGAGAGGCCCCTGGCGAAGCGGACCCTCCATCGCGCGGCGGACGCAGCGCGGGCCGACCCCGCCTCTCGCTTCCGCGGCGGCGACAGGTTCCTTTCAGCTTCGCCCTGTAGCCCCTCGCTTACGGACGCCGGACAAGCCGCGGGATCGACCCCGGATCCGGCCGTTCCGTCCCTCGGCCCATCCGGACCTCGCCCAGAAAGGAGCCGACATGCGCAAGATCCTGCTCCTCGCTCCCGCCCTGATGATCGCCGCCCCGGCGCTCGCCTCCGACATCTACCATGCGCCGGCCGACCGTCACCCGCGCGGCGACGTCTCTACATACCAATCGTAACGCACTGCATGACTGTCTTGGGCCCGCTCCGGCTCAGAGGGAGCGAGGCGGAGGCCGGATCGCGGTTCGGTCGCCCCGCCACAGGCGGCCCGCTCGGCACCTTTCGGGACAAGCAGACCCGATCTCAGAGGATGAAAATGCAAGATCCGCGGCCGTTGGGCCGCGGATCTTGCGAGAAGGATGGTGGGCGATAACGGATTTGAACCGCTGACATCTTCGATGTGAACGAAGCGCTCTACCGCTGAGCTAATCGCCCGATGGCGCGGGTATTACCGTCACTTTCAGACCTCCGCAAGAGGCTCCGGCGATTCTTTTTGCACCCGGGAAGAGCTTTCTCATCCGGTGTTTGCTGGGCCCGCCTCAGCCTGAGGATCGGCCGGAAGGAACGCCACCCTCCTGCCCTCGAAGCATCTGCGGCTGATCCGACCGCGGGGCCTCGACCACCTTCCGCTGCAGGCTCGTTGGCGGCACGTCTCGCGCCTGAAGCCCGGTGCGCCGGGCACCTCGCAAGCCTCGAAGGAAAGAGGCACGGCCCTTCGCCGGGCCCCAACGGACAGGGATACGGCCTTCGCCAAACCCCGAAGGAAAGGGTGCGGCTTCGCTATGCCCCAAAGCAACGGGGTGCGGCCTTCGCCCGGCCTCAAGGGAAAGGATACCGCCTCTGCCAAACTCCGAAGGAAAAGGTGCGGCTTCTACTACGCCCCGACGGGCCGGGGGGCGGCCTTCGCCAAGCCTCAAAGCAAAGGGGCGCGGCTTTCGCCGCGCCCCTCATGATCTGCAAGCGCCTCAGTGCGCCGTCGCTGTCGGAGCGGCCTCGCGCTCGAGCCTCCGGGCGGCGGCGGCGGCCTCCTCGGCCTCCTCGTCCCACTCGACCGGCTCGGGCATCCGCACCAGAGCCTCGCGCAGCACCTCGCGGACATGGGCCACAGGCACGATCCGAAGCCCCTCCTTCACATTGTCCGGGATCTCGGCGAGATCCTTGGCATTCTCCTCGGGGATCAGCACCGTCTTGATGCCGCCCCGCAGCGCCGCGAGGAGCTTCTCCTTCAGGCCGCCGATGGGCAGCACGTTACCCCGCAGCGTCACCTCGCCCGTCATGGCCACGTCCTTGCGGACGGGAACGCCCGTCAGGACCGACACGATGGAGGTCACCATCGCCACGCCGGCCGAAGGCCCGTCCTTGGGCGTCGCCCCCTCGGGGACGTGGACGTGGATGTCGACCGTCTCGAACTTCGGCGGCTTCACCCCGAGCTCGGGCGAGATCGAGCGGACGAAGCTCGAGGCCGCGTCGATCGATTCCTTCATCACGTCGCCGAGCTTGCCCGTGGTCTTCATCCGGCCCTTGCCCGGCAGCCGCAGCGCCTCGATCGAGAGGAGCTCGCCGCCGACCGAGGTCCAGGCGAGGCCGGTGACGACCCCCACCTGATCCTCCTTCTCGGCCAGACCATAGCGGTGGCGCTTCACGCCGAGGAAGCCTTCCAGCTTCTCGGGCGTCACCTCGACCGACTTGGTGTGTCCCTTGACGATCTCGGTCACGGCCTTCCGCGCCAGCTTCGCGATCTCACGCTCCAGATTCCGCACCCCCGCCTCGCGGGTGTAGGTGCGGATCGTCTCGGTGAGCGCCTCGTCGGTGACCTTGAACTCGCCCTTCTTCAGACCGTGGTTCTCGATCTGCTTCGGGATCAGGTGCTGCTTGGCGATCTCGCGCTTCTCATCCTCGGTGTAGCCCGAGAGCGGGATGATCTCCATCCGGTCCAGAAGCGGCGACGGCATGTTGTAGCTGTTCGCCGTGGTCAGGAACATCACGTTCGACAGATCGTATTCCACCTCGAGATAGTGGTCGACGAAGGTCGAGTTCTGTTCCGGATCGAGCACCTCGAGCATGGCCGAGGCCGGATCGCCGCGGAAGTCCTGCCCCATCTTGTCGATCTCGTCGAGCAGGATGAGCGGGTTGGTGGTCTTGGCCTTCTTCAGCGCCTGGATGATCTTGCCGGGCATCGAGCCGATATAGGTCCGCCGGTGGCCGCGGATCTCGGATTCGTCGCGCACGCCGCCGAGCGAGATGCGGATGAACTCGCGGCCCGTGGCCTTCGCGACCGACCGGCCGAGCGAGGTCTTGCCCACGCCCGGAGGGCCCACGAGGCAGAGGATCGGGCCCTTGAGCTTGGCCGAACGCGCCTGCACGGCGAGATATTCGACGATCCGCTCCTTGACCTTCTCGAGCCCGTGGTGGTCGGCGTCGAGCACGCCCTGCGCCTTGGTCAGGTCCTTCTTGGTGCGCGACTTCACGCCCCACGGCACGCCGAGGAGCCAGTCGAGATAGTTGCGCACCACCGTGGCCTCGGCCGACATGGGCGACATCGACTTCAGCTTCTTGACCTCGGCCTCGGCCTTGTCGCGGGCCTCCTTGGACAGCTCGGTCTTGGCGATGCGCTCTTCCAGCTCGGCAATCTCGTTCTGGCCGTCCTCGCCGTCGCCGAGTTCCTTCTGAATGGCCTTCATCTGCTCATTCAGATAATATTCGCGCTGGGTCCGCTCCATCTGCGACTTGACGCGGGTCTTGATCTTCTTCTCGACCTGCAGGACCGACATCTCGCCCTGCATATGGCCATAGACCTTCTCCAGCCGCTCGGCCACGTCCAGCGTCTCGAGCAGCGCCTGCTTCTGCGCCACATCGATCCCGAGATGGCCCGCCACGAGATCGGCGAGGCGCGCGGCATCGCGGGTCTCCGACACGGCGGCCAGCGCCTCCTCGGGGATGTTCTTCTTGATCTTGGCGTAGCGCTCGAATTCCTCGGCCACGGCGCGCAGCAGCGCGTCGACCGTCGCCTGGTCGCCCGGCTCCTCGTCGAGCCGCTCCGCGCGGGCCTCGAAGAACGAGTCGTTGCTCAGGAAGTCGGTGATGCGCACGCGGCCCTTGCCCTCGACCAGCACCTTCACGGTGCCATCGGGCAGCTTGAGCAGCTGGAGCACATTGGCCAGCACGCCGGCGCGGTAGATCCCGTCCGTGGTCGGATCGTCGACGGACGGGTCGATCTGCGAGGAAAGAAGGATCTGCCGGTCGTCGGCCATCACCTCCTCGAGAGCACGGACCGACTTCTCGCGCCCGACGAACAGCGGCACGATCATGTGGGGAAACACCACGATGTCGCGCAGCGGCAGCACGGGATAGCTGTTGGGGAGCTGTTCAGTCATGTCTTTTCCTTCAATGCAGGAAGGCTCCGGCCCCGGCCATTCGGCAGCACTCGGCCTTCCCCGGACAGTCACTACGATATCTGGTGGCGCGGCAGCCCGGTGTCAACCTGACCGCCTTTGCGACTTGCCGCAAAGTCTGGACCGCGCCGGGGCGGGCAACAAGCCCTCTTTCGGTGCAAGTTTGTGCTTCGGCCGCAAGGGATAGGGCGGACGCACCCGCAGCGGCCGGCACGGGCCGGACGGCGCCGCAGCGCCGCCCGGGCCAAGGGGTCAGGCGGCCGGGGTCAGCGCCGGATAGTCCGTGTACCCCTCGGCGCCGCCGCCATAGAGCCCCTCGGTCGGCAGCGGCGCGAGCGGCGCCCCGGCCTCGAGCCGCTCGGCCAGATCGGGGTTCGAGATATAGAGCTTGCCGAAGGCCACCATGTCCGCCTTGCCGCTCTCGACCGCCGCCACCGCCATGTCGCGGTCATAGCCGTTGTTGGCGATGTAGGTGCCGCCGAACCGGTCGCGCAGCGTCTCGAGCGCGCCCTCGGGCCAGTCGCGCGGCCCGCCGGTCTGGCCCTCGACCATATGCAGGAAGGCGATCCCATGACGGTTCAGCACGTCGATGGCCTTGAAGAAGAGGCCCACCGTATCGCTGTCGATGCCCACATCGTTGGCGTTCGAGAAGGGCGAGAAGCGGATGCCGGTGCGCCCCGGGCCCATTTCGGCCACGACCGCGCCCACCACCTCGTCGAGGAAGCGCACACGGTTCTCCTGGCTGCCGCCATAGGCATCGGTGCGCTTGTTCGAGGTCTCCCGCAGGAACTGGTCGATCAGATAGCCGTTCGCGGCATGGATCTCGACGGCATCGAAGCCCGCAGCCTTCGCGTTTCGCGCCGCCTTGCGGTAATCCTCGACCACGCGGGCGATCTCTTCGGTCCCGAGCGCACGCGGCTCGGACGTGGCCACGAAGCCCGTGCCGTCGAAGGTGCGCGAGGCCGCGGCGAGCGCCGAGGGCGCCACCGGCTTCTGCCCGTCGAGCAGGCTCGTGTGGCTGATCCGCCCCACATGCCAGAGCTGGATCGCGATATGGCCGCCGCGGGCATGGACCGCATCCGTCACCTTGCGCCAGCCTTCGACCTGAGCCTCGGAATGGATGCCCGGTGTCCAGGCATAGCCCTTGCCTTCCGGCGAGATCTGCGAGCCCTCCGTCACGATCAGGCCGGCGCCCGCCCGCTGACGGTAATATTCCACGGTGAGATCGGTCGGCAGGTCTCCCTTGGGCTCGGCCCGGTTGCGGGTGAGCGGCGCCATCACGACCCGGTTCTTCAGCGTCAGATCACCGAATGCGATCGGGGTGAAGAGTTTTTCGGTCATCAATCAAGTCCCTTGAACTGTGTCGCTCCGAGATAGGGCCTCGCCGGACCGCGACAAAGGGTCCCGCCATGCGCCTGCCGCATGGCCGCCATGGGTCCGGCGCCAGGTCAGAGCGGCTCGATATCGCCCTCGGCCCGCGCGGCATGGAAGGCCGCCACGAACTCCCCCAGCCGCCCGGCCGCGATGGCCGCGCGCAGACCCTGCATCAGCTCCTGATAATAATGAAGATTGTGCCAGGTCAGCAGCATCGAGGCGATGATCTCCTGCGCGCGGAAGACGTGGTGCAGATAGGCGCGCGAGTAGCTGCGGCAGGCCGGACAGCTGCAGGCCTCGTCGAGCGGGCGCGGATCGTCCATGTGGCGCGCGTTCTTGATGTTGACCTGCCCGCGCCGCGTCCAGGCCTGCCCGGTGCGCCCCGAGCGCGAGGGCAGCACGCAATCCATCATGTCGACGCCCCGCTCCACCGCGCCCACGATGTCGTCGGGCTTGCCCACCCCCATCAGGTAGCGCGGCCGGTCCTCGGGCAGGAAGCCCGGCGCATAGTCGAGCACACCGAACATCGCCTCCTGCCCCTCGCCCACCGCGAGCCCGCCGATCGCATAGCCCTCGAAGCCGATCTCGCGGAGCGCGGCCGCGCTCTCCTCGCGCAGATCGCGCGTGACGCCGCCCTGCATGATCCCGAAGAGCGCATGGCCCGGCCGGTCGCCGAAGGCCTCGCGCGACCGGCGCGCCCACCGCATCGAAAGGCGCATGGATTTGGCCACCGCTTCCTCGGTCGCGGGCAGCGCCGGGCATTCGTCGAAGGCCATCACGATGTCCGAACCCAAGAGCCGCTGGATCTCCATGCTGCGCTCGGGGCTCAGATGGTGCTTCGATCCGTCGATGTGCGAGCGGAAGGTCACGCCCTCCTCGGTCAGCTTCCTCAGATCCGCAAGGCTCATCACCTGGAACCCGCCCGAGTCGGTGAGGATCGGCCGGTCCCAGTTCATGAATCGATGCAGCCCGCCCAGCCGCGCCACCCGTTCGGCGGTCGGACGCAACATGAGGTGATAGGTGTTGCCGAGCAGGATGTCGGCCCCCGTCGCGCGCACGTTCTCGGGCAGCATCGCTTTCACCGTGCCGGCCGTGCCCACCGGCATGAAGGCCGGGGTGCGGATCTCGCCGCGCGGGGTCGAGATCACCCCCGTCCGCGCGCGCCCGTCGGTCGCCGTGAGCTCGAAGCTGAATCGCTGGGTCATGGATGCCTCCGCCTGCCGCGCGCCCTTCTGCGCGATCGCGCCCCGAAAGCCAAGGGCGCCGCCCCTCTCCGGCACGGCGCCCCTTTCACTCTGGAGAAATATCCTCGGGGCGGGGGTCCGGGGGCGGGGCAGACAGCCCCTCCCCCGGCCTTTCCTCCGGGGACTTCAGGCCGAGGCCTCGCGCGCCTCCAGCATCGCCCGATGGGCCTGCCATTCCTTGTCCGGCTTCGAGATGAAGGTGTAGAACATCGGCACCACGAACAGCGTGAAGCAGGTCCCGATCAGCAGGCCCGTGAAGATCACGATCCCCATCGCCTGCCGCGCCTCGGCGCCCGCGCCTTCCGCGATGATGAGCGGCACCACCGCCAGCGCCATGGCGGCCGTCGTCATCAGGATCGGCCGCAGCCGCACCTTGGCCGCCGCGACGATGGCCTGCCGCCGGTTCAGCCCGTGCTCCTCGCGCTGCTGGTTGGCGAATTCCACCATCAGGATCCCGTGCTTGGTGATGAGGCCGATCAGCGTGATCAGGCCCACCTGCGTGTAGATGTTCAGCGTGCCGAGCCCGAGGTTCAGCGGCAGGATCGCCCCGAAGATCGAGAGCGGCACCGACATCATGATGATGAACGGATCGCGGAAGCTCTCGAACTGCGCGGCGAGCACGAGATAGATCACGACCACCGCCGCCGCGAAGGCCAGAAGGATCGTGTTGCCCTGCTCGACCTCGAGCCGCGACTGGCCGGAATAGTCGAGGAAGAAGCCGTCCGGCATCACCTCGTTGGCGATCTGCTGCAGCTCGGCCAGACCGTCGCCGGTCGAGACGCCGATCATCGGCAGCGCCGAGATCGTGGCCGAGTTGAGCTGGTTGAACTGTTCGATCGAGGCTGCCGAGGCGCCCGTCTCGAAATTCACCACCGAGGTCAGCGGCACCATCGCCCCGGAGGCTGCGCGCACGAAGAACTGGCTCAGCCGCTCCGGGTTGTTGCGCCAGTCGCGCGGCACCTGCGGGATGATGTCGTAGCTGTTCGACTCGCGGTCGAACTGCGCGACCGAGGCCCCGCCCACCAGAAGGCCCAGCGTGTTGCCGATGTCCGAGATCGGCACGTTGAGCGTCGCCGCCCGGTCCCGGTCGATGGTGGCCACCACCTCCGGCGCGTCGAAGGCGAGCGAGTTCTGCACCGCGATGAAGCGCCCCGAGGCCTCGGCCCGCCGGCGGATCTCCTCCGAGATCTCGAACACGCGGTCGGGCGACTGGATCGATTGCAGCACCATCGAGATCGGCAGCCCCCCGCCCGTGCCCGGCAGGCTCGGCGGCGAGAAGACGAAGCCCTGCACCCCCGGCACCGGATCGAGCCGCGCCTGCACCTCCTGCTGCACCTCGGCCTGGCTCCGCTCGCGGTCGGCCCAGTCCTTCAGCGCCCAGATGTAGATGCCCTGGTTGGCCTGCCCGCCGAAGCCTGCGATGGAGAATTCGGTGCGCACCTCGGGAATGTCCTTGGTCACGTCCGAGATCCGGTCGGTGTAGAGCGTGGTATATTCCTTGGTGGCGTACCGCGGCCCGTTCAGGATCGCGAACATCGCGCCCTGATCCTCTTCGGGCGCCAGCTCGCTCGTCGTGTTCATGAACATGAAGCCCGTGACCGAGACGAGCGCCGCCACCATCAGGAGCGTCACCGGCCGGTAGTCGAGCGACGAGGAGCCCCGCCGTTCGTACCAGTTGGAAACGCCCTCGAGCGTGCGATCGACGGTGCGCTGGAAGCGGGTGCCGGTGCCCGCCTTCAGCAGACGCGCCGACATCATCGGCGTGATCGTCAGCGCGACCACCCCGGAGATGATGACCGATCCCGCCAGCGCGAAGGCGAATTCGGCAAAGAGCGATCCGGTGAGCCCGCCCGAGAAGCCGAGCGGCGCCAGCACCGCGGCCAGGGTGATCGTCATCGCGATGACGGGGCCGGTGATCTCGCGCATCCCCTTCAGCGCCGCCTGATAGGGGCTCATCCCCTCGTCGATGTGCCGGTGGATGTTCTCGACCACCACGATCGCATCGTCCACCACGAGACCGATGGCCAGCACCATGGCCAGAAGCGACAGGAGGTTGATCGAATAGCCGAGCGCCAGCAGCACCGCGCAGACCCCGATCAGCGAGAGCGGGATCGTCACGATGGGCATCAGCACCGAGCGGAACGAGCCGAGGAACAGCAGGATCACCACCACCACGATGGCCACGGCCTCGGCCAGCGTCTTGAACACCTCGTAGATCGAGGCGGTGATCGTCTCGGTCGAATCGTAGACGAGGTTGATCTCCATCCCCCGCGGCAGCGTGTCATTGATCGCGGGCAGCTCCTCGATCACCGCAGCCGCGGTGGTCAACGGGTTCGCGGCGGGCGTCGGGAAGATCCCGATGAAGGTGCCGGGCTGGCCGTTGAAGGTCACGATGCTGTCGGGTTCGGCCGAGGCCAGCTCCACATCGGCCACGTCGCGCAGCCGCACGACCTCGTCGCCGTCCGAGCGGATCGGCAGCGCCCCGAAGGCCTCGGGGGTCTGCAGCGTCGATTGCAGCTTGATCGAGCGCGCGAAATATTCGCCCTCGGTGCGCCCCGGCGCCGACAGGAAGTTCGAGGCCCGGATCGCCGTCAGCACCTCCGAGGCGGTCACATTGCGCGCGGCGAGCTTCATCGGGTCGATCCAGACCCGCATCGCATATTCGGCCGCGCCGATGATCTGGATTTCGGCCACGCCCTCGATGGTGGACATCCGCGGCCGGATCACCCGCTCGAGATATTCCGTCATCTGCTCGGCGGACATGTTGGGGTTCAGCGCCGCGAGATACATGAGCGCGAAATTGTCGCCCGTGCCCTTCACGATCACCGGATCCTCGGCCTCCGAGGGCAGTTCGCCCCGCACCTGCTGGACCTTGGCCAGCACCTCGGTCAGCGCCACGTCCGAGTTCGCGCCGAGCTTCATCTGCACCGAGACGACCGAGGCCGAGGGCCGGCTCTGGCTCGTCACATAGTCGATGTTCTCGGTCGTGGCGACGGCGCGCGCGATGGGGGCCGTGATGAAGCCCTGGATCAGATCGGGCGAGGCCCCCGGATAGGTGGTGGTGATGGTGACGACCGTCTCCTCCACCTCGGGATATTGCCGGACCGGCAGGTTGAAGATGGAATAGAACCCGATCAGCAGGATGAAGCTCGCCAGCACCGTCGAGGCGACAGGGCGGCGGATGAAGATTTCCGAGATGTTCATCGAGCCCTCACTCCGTCTCGGTCTCGGCGCCGGCGCCGGCGGCGGCAGGCTGCTGCGCCTGCGCCTGCGGCTGCCCGTTCGCCGGCTCCGGCGCCTCCGCCGGCTCTGCGCCGGCCGGGCTCACCGTATTGTCGATGGTCACCGGCGCCCCGCCCGACAGACGGTTCTGGCCCGCGTTCACCACCACGTCGCCCGGCTCCAGCCCCGAGACTATCTCGATCAGCCCGCCGTCACGCCGGCCCGCCTTGACGAAGACCTGTTCGACCACCTTCTGATCCTCCTCCTCGCCGTCGCGGACGACATAGACCGAGTCGCCGTAGAGGCTGGTCATCAGCGTGGTCTGCGGCAGGGCGATCACCTGCTCCTCGTCGGGCAGTTCGACCCGCACGCGCAGGAACTGGCCCGGATAGATCTGCCCCGTCTCGTTGGCGACCTCGGCCCGGACGGTCACGAGCCGCGAGTTGGGATCGACCTTCGGTTCGATGCCGGTGATCTTCCCGCTCGCGCGGTAGTCGCCCACCTCGGAGGTGGCCGTCACCGGCATGTCCGGCCGGATCCGGCTGATCTGCTGTTCGGGCAGGGCGAAATCGACCCGCATCGCATCGAGGTCCTGCAGGGTCGCATAGACGGTGCCGGCGGTGACGTAGCCGCCCACATCCACCTGCGGAATGCCGATCACCCCCTCGAAGGGCGCCGTCAGCTCCTTCTGCTGCAGCATCGCCTGGATCTTGGCCACCTGCGCCCGCGCCGAGGCCGCCTGCGCCTGCGCCGTGTCGAGGTTGTTCACCGCCGACACGCCCCGCTCGCGCAGGGTCCGGGCACGATCCAGTTCGGTCTCCGCCAGCTCGAGCGCCGCCTCGGCCGCAGCCAGATCGGCAAGCTCCTCCCGCTCCGAGATCTGCAGGAGCTTCTGTCCCTCTTCGACATGCTCGTTCGACTTGAACAGGATCTGCCGCACCGTGCCCCCCGCCTCGACCGCGAGATCGACGCCCCGCGCGGCGACCGCGGTGCCGATCGCCTCAATCCCCGGCCGCCAGGTGATCGGCTCGGCCACGGAGGTGGAAACGGTGACCGGCGCCGGCTTCTGGTTGGCGAAGAAGTCGCTGATCATGCTGTCCCGGAACCGGTTGAAGCCCACGATGCCGCCCACGATCACGGCAAGCAGGATCACGGCAATGATGAGGCGCTTGACCATCCGGTCCTCCACAAGGCTGCCGCGAGACTGCATGTCGCGCCGGCGGGGTTTGACTTTTCAGCCGTTTACTGTACCGTCTGGACGGTAAAGTCAATCAGCGAAGGAAGCTGCAGTGGCTGACTTAGCACCGAAGCTTCGAAAGAAAATGCCCGTCGAGACCCGGAAGCGCCTGCTGGACGCCGCCGAACTGCTGAGCCGCACCGTGGGGCCTGCGGGCATGTCGCTCGACGCGGTGGCCGCCACGGCCGGCGTGTCGAAGGGCGGCCTCCTCTACCACTTCCCCAGCAAGCACGCGCTGCTGCGCGCGCTGGTGCAGAACCACGTCACCGCCTTCCGCGATGACATGGACCGCCGCTGCCCGGGCTGGACCCTGCCCCAGGACGAGGCCGCCGCCCTCGCGGCCGCGCGGGCCTATGTCGAAGCGGCGCGCGAGACCATGCGCCAGACCGATGCGCCCTCGTCGGGGATCTTCGCGGCCCTGACAGAAGATCCGCATTTCATGGAGCCCCTCCTCGAGTTGCGGGACGTGGTGCGGCGGATCTTCGAGCGCTGCCCGCCCGAGGCGATGCTCGTCTTCCACGGCTGCGAGGGGCTTTTCCACGAGCGCATGATCGCCCCCGCGCGCTGGGACGGCGAGCGGGCCGAGGCGCAGTTCCTCCGGTTGGGGCGCCTGCTCGATGCGCTGGCCGAGGGTCGGGCGCGGTTCCTGTCCTGATCGGCGCGTCCCGAGAGGGTTGGCCAAGGGCGGCGGGCCGAAGCAGACGCGATAGCAGAGACTGCCATCGCGTTTCGGGTGCCTGCGCATCGCGAGAAGACCGGGCCAGAACCTCGCAGCCATCACCCCGTGCCGAACCGCGAGCGTCCTCACCCTCGCGGGGGCCGGATCCGGTGATCGATCCCGGTCCGCAGGGAAATGCCCGTCCCGGCCCGGATGCCGGCGGAGGGGCACCCGGCCCGCGCGCAGCGCCTGTGCGACCGGCAAGGGGCAGATGCGCCCTGCCCGATCAGTTGCGGCAGACCGGAGGTGGTGGCGGTCACGAGGGCGCCTCGGGATCGCGGAGGGGTGCGGATCGGACCTGCGGCCGCGTCCCGGTCTTCGGAGCGGCGGACATCATCGCGCCTCCGCCGGGGCTCGGCCGGAGCCTGCCGAGCCTCGGCGCCCGCAGGCGGGCATCCGCAATGAACATTGGGGTTCCACGTCAACTGCGTTGACAAAAGACACCTCTTGTACCCTTATTATTGCGTCGTGAGCCTGACCGTGAAAGCCGCCGGCAAAGCGTGGCACCATGGTCGACTGCCGGTTGCGATGCGCAGCCGACCCACGGCTTGGGAGGAGGATGGATGGTCGACCTCATCTTGAGGCGCGACGGCCCACGTCGTGAAGACGAGGCCGCCCGTCGCCTTATCGACTCGAACCGCGACCGTATCGGACGGCTGGCCGATCAGCTGACCGGCGGCGGATGGTCCGCCCAGCAGGCGGCCCGCGCCGCAGCGCCCGCCGCGGCCCCGGCAGCGATGCCTGCGGCCGCTCGGCGTCCGGCGGGCGACGCCCAGCCCTATCTCCGCTTCAGCTCGAACGGGCGCGTGGTGATCGCCTGCGCCAACAGCGCGCGACAGCTGCATTTCCTGGGCGAGCTGCGCCGGCGGGACGGCAGGCTCCGCTTCGTGCTGGCGACGGCGGAAAACGGGTTCATCGCGCCGCTCGAGGACGCTTTGGCCGCACGGATCTCCGACCTCGACGGCCTGCTTCTCGCGACGGAGACGGACCGCGAGGCGCTGGAGGTCACGCTTCGCGAGCGGCTCGACCTCGCCTGACCGGCGAGCCCGGATCATGGGAAGACCAACTGGGGAGGATCGCGATGCTGAATTCCCGGCCGGCCGAACCCTTCGACCAGCGCGCCACGATGCGCGCCTGGGAGCGGCTCTTGAGCGGCGAGACGACCGACCTGCCCGCAGGCGTGCGGCCCGAGATCCTGCGTTCGTGGCAGCGGTGCCAGACGGGCGGCACGGACGCGCTGGCCGCGGGCGCGCCGAGCGTTCCGCGGCCTGACACGCCCACCCGCAGCTGCGAGCTCCTCGAGGCGGCCTCCGACACGCTCGACCAGCTGGGCCGCCTGCTCGACGGGACGGGCGCCATGCTGCTTCTGTGCGACGGCGAGGGCGTGGTCATCCGCGCCATGGGCGATCCCAGCACCCGCGAGAAGGGCCGCGAGATCAACCTCGAGGTCGGCGGCCGCTGGGACGAGGAAGCCATCGGCACCAACGGCATCGGCACGGCAATCCGCGAGGGCCGCCCGGTCTTCGTCCATGCCTGCGAACATTTCTGCGCCGGGATCAAGGGCTGGAGCTGCGCCGCGGCCCCCATCCGCGATCCGTTCGGCTTCGGCACCATCGGCGCCATCGACCTCTCGGGCGGGCCCGGCATCTTCCGGCCGCACAATCTGGCGCTGGTGGCCGCCGCCGCCCGCGAGATCGAGGCCCTTCTGGGCGAGCGCCACCGGCAGGAACGCGAGCGGCTGCTCGCAGCCTTCATCGATGCCGGGGCGAGCCGCGGACCGGACGATGCGGTGGTGATCCTCGACCGGGTGGGGCGCGTGGTCTACAGCCGCAATCCGCCGCAAGGGGGCGGGCTCAGGGACGGTCTTCTCAAGGTCGGCCAGCCGCTGCTGGATCTGGGGCCGCATCCGAGCGACACCCAGATCGTGGCGGCCCTGCCGCCCGCGCTGCAACCGAGCGGGATCAGCCCGCTGATCCTCGACGGCGAGCGGCGCGGCACGGTCCTGCACCTGCCCGCCCGGACGAAGCCCCGCCCCGTCAGCGCCCAGATCCGCCCGCGCGCCGGCACGGCCGAGCCGCCCCTGCCCATCGTGGGGGCCAGCGACATCTTTCTCGAGGCGGTCGACCTCGCCCGGCGCGCGGCCGAGGCCGGAAGCTCGATCCTCGTGCAGGGCGAGACCGGCACCGGCAAGGAGCTCTTCGCCCGGCTCGTCCATACGTCGGAGCGGCACAAGGCGGATGCGCCCTTCATCACCATGAACTGCGGCGCCATCGCGGTCGAGCTGGTGGCCTCGGAGCTGTTCGGCCATGTCGCGGGTGCCTTCACGGGCGCCATGCGCGACGGGCGCCCCGGCAAGTTCGAGCTGGCCCATGGCGGCGTGCTCTGCCTCGACGAGATCGGCGAGATGCCGCTCGACATCCAGCCTTACCTGCTGCGCGTGCTGGAGAGCCGGGCAATCTACCGCGTGGGCGACAGCCGCCGCCGCCCGGTCGAGGTGCAGGTCGTGGCGATGACCAACCGCGACCTGATGCAGGATGTCAGCTCGGGCGCCTTCCGGGCCGATCTCTATTACCGCATCAGCACCGTGACCATCGAGGTCCCGCCCCTGCGCGCCCGCCAGGGCGACGTGCCGCTTCTGGTCGATCATTTCAACCGGGCGGCGGCCCGGCGCCTGAACCGGGCGCCGCTGCGCTTCAGCGACGCGGCGATGGCGCTTCTCGACGGCTGGAGCTGGCCCGGCAATGTGCGCGAGCTGCGCAATGTCTGCGACCGGCTGCATGTCCTCGTGCGGGGGGACCGGGTAGAGGTGTCGGACCTGCCCGAACCGATGCGCCGCGGGCCGGCCCTGCCCTCGCGCCCGGGCGAGCAGAGCCTCGATGAGGTGGAGGAAGCGGCGATCCGTCAGGCCTTCGCGGCGGCGCGGGGGAATGTGACGCGGGTGGCGGCGATCCTCGGGGTGTCGCGGCCGACGCTTTACCGCAAGATGCGGCAGTATGGCATCCGCCGGCTGACGGAGTGATCTTCGAAAAGATCAGGGGCGGCCGAAGCCGCCCCTGCCCTCATTTCACCGCTTCGGCCGTTCGCTCTTCGGCCCGTCGGGTCGAGGGGGCGCCCGGAACGATCACGCCCCGCCCCGTGAAGCGGCGGTTCTTGAAGTCGTCGATGGCCGTGTTGATGTCTTCCAGCGCGAATTCGGTCTGGTGCATCTTCACCTTGCCGTCCGCATTCAGCTCCATCAGCTCCACGAGTTCCGTGTAATCGCCGACGAGGCTGCCGCCGATGCGGATCTCGCGCGCGACAAGCTCGAGGGTCGGGATCTCGATGGTGCCGCCATAGCCCACCATGATGAGATCCCCGCCGTTCTTCAGAAGCTTCCAGCACAGGTTCTCGACACCGAGTTCGCCCACGAAATCGATCACCACCCGGGCGCCGCCGCCGGTGATCTGGCGCACCTCCTCGATGAGGTCGGGCCCGCCCGACAGCACCTTGTCCGCGCCGAGCTCCTTCGCCAGCACCTGCGCGCCCGGCTCGCGGTCGACGGCGATGGTCCGGCAGCCCGCCATCTCGTTCAGCACCTGCAGCGCGATATGGCCGAGCCCTCCCACGCCGAGGATCAGCGCCCAGTCGCCCGGATCGAGCAGCTTCGCCGCCCGCTTGGCCGCGCGGTAGGCGGTGATGCCGGCATCGGCCATCGGCGCCACCGAAAGCGGCGTGATCCCCGTGTTCAGCTTGATGAGCGACCGCTCGGAGGTCTTGAAATATTCCGCGAAGCCGCCGTCCAGCCCGAGACCGGGAAAGAGGTTGTTCTGGCAGTGCATGTCATGGCCGTGGCGGCAGTTCAGGCAGATGCCGCAGGTGCGCAGCGGATGGCAGATCACCGCCTCGCCGGGCTTGACCGAGGTCACGCCCGAGCCCACGTCCTCGACCCACCCCGCGTTCTCGTGCCCCATGATGTAGGGCAGCAGGGCGCCATGGCTGTCCATGATGTCGCGCCAGACGCCTTCGATGATGTGCAGATCGGTCCGGCAGAGTCCGGCCGCCCCCACCTTCACGATCACTTCGTCCGGCCGGTCGATGGTGGGTGCCGGAACGTCCTCGATCTTCAGCCGGACGTTCATCGCCGGGTCGTATTCGTAGAGCCTCGCAGCCTTCATGATGTCCTCCCGTTGTGCGGCCCGCCGGGCGCACCCGGCGGGCCCGGTCTTCAGGGCCGGCCGAGCCGTTCGGCGCCGCCGCCGAGTGCGGGGCCTTCGGTCGGATCCTCCGCCTCGTCGAAATGGCCCACCAGCGTCTCGGTGGTCAGGATTAGCGCCGCGACCGAGGCCGCATTCGCAAGCGCCGCAGAGGTCACGCGCACCGGATCGATGATGCCGGCCGCGATCATGTCGCGGTGCTGGCCCGAGCTTGCGTCGAAGCCGGTTCCGGGCTCGGCCTCGGTCACGGCCTTGACCACGGCATTCGGGTCGCTGCCCCGGTTCAGCGCGATCCGCGCAAGCGGCCGCGTCAGGACCGAGCGCACCAGCCGCACGCCCTCGGCCACATCGCCCGAAAGTCCGGTCAGGGTGTCGAGCACCGGCGCCACCTGCGCCAGCGCCGTCCCGCCGCCGGGCACCACGCCCTCCTCGGCCGCGGCCCGCACCGCGTTCAGCGCATCCTCGACGAGCTGGATCGTGCGCTTCTGCTCGACGGGCGTCACGCCGCCCGCATGGATGATCGCCGTGCCGCCCGAGAGCTTCGCCACCCTCTCGCGCAGCTTGTCCTGCTCGATGTTGGGGGGCGCCGCCTCGAACTGGCGCTGCACCTGGGCCCGGCGGGCCGCCACGGTGGCCGGATCTCCCTCGCCCCGCAGGATCGTGGTGTGGCTGGCGCTGGTCACCACCTTGCCCGCGCCGCCGAGCTGCGCCCGGCCCACCGCCTCGAGCCGGTGGCCCAGATCGCGCGCCAGCACCTGTCCCCCGGTCAGGATCGCCAGATCGTCCATCATCGCGCGCCGCCAGTGGCCATATTCCGGCGGATGGACCACCAGATAGCGCTCGGGCGCCGGCGCCTCGAGCAGCGAGATCACCACCTCGGGCGAGACCTCCTCGGCCACGATGAGAAGCGGTCGCCCCTCCTCGCGTGCAAGCGCGCGGGCGGCGGTCAGCGCCTCGGGATCCCTGATCTTCTGATCCGTCATCAGGATCAGCGGGCGGGCGAGATGGGCCTCCATGCTCTCGGTGTCGGTGACCATGTGGTGCGAGAGATAGCCGCGGTCGAAGGACATGCCCTCGATCACCTCGAGCGTGGTCTCGACCGTCACGCCGTAATCGGCCGTGATGACCCCGCTGGTGCCCACCCGCGCATGGGCCTCGGCCACGAGGGCGCCCAGCGTCTCGTCGGTGGCCGCGATCCGCGCCACAGCGCCAAGGATGGTCTCGTCGGTGGCGGCCGGGCGCGCCGTCTCCTTCAGCGCGCCCACCACGCGGCCCACGGCCAGCTCGATGCCGCGGCAGAGATCGACAGGCTTCGCGCCCTTCTCGGCCAGGATCACCCCCTGCTGGATCATGGCATTGGCCAGCACGATGGCGGTGGTGGTGCCGTCTCCCGCCACCTCGTTGGTCTGCATCGAAACCTCGCGCACCACCTGCGCGCCCATGTTCTCGAACCGGTCGGGCAGCTCGATCTCGGACGCGATCGAGACCCCGTCGCGCGTCACCAGCGGCGTGCCCACCGGCCGGTCGATCATCGCATTCATGCCCTTCGGACCGAGGGTCGGCTCGACCGCCGCGGCGAGGCGGGCGACCCCTCGGGCCAGCGCCTTCCGCGCTTCGTGGCTGTGCAGCATCTTCTTCGGCATATGGTCCTCCTTGCGCCGCCGCCATCGCGGGGCGTCTGTGCGTCGCGACCCACCGGTCGCGGCTCCTGTCGAAGCCAGCCGCTCAGAGGCGGCTGGCGGCTGCCTCACGCGGGGGAACGCGGTTGAGGATGAAGTCGATCAGCTCCGGCTGGTCCGGCGCCGCCTCCGCCTCCGGTTGCGTGCGGTAGCGGGCCGCCTGAAGTCCGCGGCAGAGCGCGCCATTGAACTCCATGTTGATCCGCACCGCCCGCAGCCGCGCCATGTGGTCGGGAAGGGTCTCGGGCGTCAGAGCCTCGCCGCCCCAGGTCACGAAGGCAGGATCGCCCGGATCGACCGCCCGCAAGGTTTCGCGCAGGATGGCGCGGTAGCGCGGCAGCTCCGCAGCCCCCGGATCCTCCCCGAGCCGCACCCGGCCGAGACCGCCGAGCGTCATCCGGCAGATCTCGTCCGCCCCCATTCCCGCCCGGCGCAGCGCGAGGATTACCGCCTCCTGTCGCCTCTGGAAGGCCTTTTCGGCGAAGATCGCGCGGAGCTCCTCGAGATCGCCGCCCTCCTCCTCGGCAAAGATGGTTCCGAAGGCCAGGCCCTCGTTCACGCCGCGGTTCACCTTGTCGGCGAAGAGATGGTCGAGCAGGCGCACCCGCACCTGCCCGACCCACGGCAGGGCCGCCACCTCGCGCCGGATCCCCTCGGCCATAAGGAAGGCGAAGTTGGGCGAGCACCAGTAGGTGGGCAGCCGGAAGTCCACCTCGACCGCCCCCTTCTGCAGGCAGAGGCGCTCGATGAAACCGAGCTCGGTCACAGGCTCGTCCAGCTCGGGATCGGCCACGCGGGCGAGACGGGCCCAGACGGCGGCCGCCTTTCCTGTCGTCGGCACCTCCATTGGTTCACTCCGCCGCGATCAGGACAGGATGGTCCGCGAAGTCGCGCCGCTTGGCGTCGACGTCGATGCCGTAGAGCCGCGCCGCGTTCAGGCCGAGGATCTTCTCCTTGATCTCGTCGGTCAGCTGCACGCCCCGCTCGGCCGCGATGTCCTCGGGGATCTGGAAGTTCCAGAACCGCTCGACCAGCCATTTCGGCGTCCAGATCGCATAGTCCGAGCCGAAGAGGATCTTGTCCGGCCCGAGCCAGAACAGGAGTTCCGCGATCACCTCTGCGAAATAGCGCGGACGGGTGTGGATGAAGGGCAGCGCCACGGCGAGCCCGCCGAAGACATTCGTCTCCTGCACCGCGATCCAGCAGAAATCGTCGAGCCGCGGCAGGCCGCAATGTTCGACGATCCAGTTGAGGCCCTGGAAATCGGTGGCGGCATCGTCCACGTCGCCCACCGAGAAACTGTCCTTGGACAGCGGGATGATCGTCGGGCCCTTGTGGACATGCATGTTGCGGATGCCGAGCTTCTCGCACAGCTCGAAGCATCTGTAGGCGGCGGGGTCGGTCAGCTTCCAGCCGCGGCTGTCGCCGTGCCACTCGGCGGTGTAGAGCTTCACCCCGGTGATGTCGTGCGTCTCCTTCATGTAGTGGATGTATTCCAGCGCCTTCTCGCCGTCGCGCGGATCGAAGGCGCCGTTGACGATGAAGCGTCCGGGGTTGCGGGCGGCCATGCGGCTCGACCGCTCGATGCAGCCGAAGCCGGTCTTGTAGAAATCGCCCAGCACCGTGGTCTGGATGATCGCCATGTCGTCGGGACCGTCCACGAACAGGTCGCGGTAGATGTCATCTTCGGAATATTTCTCGAAACGCGACTTCTCCCACTTCTCCTCCGGCGGGCTCAGCGCCGAATGATAGGCGTAGAAGCAGTCGATGAACTGCTTGCCGTGGATGTTGCGCTGGTTCTCGGGGCTGCCGTCCCAGAAATGGGTGTGGGCATCCACCACAAAGATCTCGCGGCCGTCGGCGGTCTTGTACATCGCTCTCTCCCTGTTTCGCGTCGTGGGTGAGGCGGGCCGCGGCGGCCCGCCCCGGCGTCGTCAGATGTAGTCCATCACCTCTTCCATGTCGCCGAAGAGGATCACCGTATTGTCGTCCACCCGGACCATGCGTCCGTAGTGGGTCGAGGTGTTCACCTCGAACATCTCGGCGGTCATCTCCTTGCCGAGGAATTCGCTGATCTCATCCATCTTGAAGATCAGCTTGCCCTCGCCGTCGATGCGGATAAGCGCCGGGTTGTAGGTGACGGTGACCTTCGGATCCTGGTCCATGAATTCGGCGATGGCGCGGGCCTCGACCGAGTCGTTCATGGTGACCCCGCACTGGTGCGAGATCGTCTGCTCGAAGGTGATGTCCTTCATCGACTTGAAGATGTTGGATTTCGTGCTGTCGCGCGCTGCAACGGACATGTGCTGTCTCCTTAGCGGGAAAGGCCGAGCTCGCCGAGGATCCGGCCCACCCGCTCGTGTGAGACGGCGCGGACATCCTCGAAGCTCACGGGTTTGGAGTGGGGCTGCGACCAGATCGGCTGCAGGGCCGCGGCCGCCTTGTCGGCAAGCGTCGCATGCTTGCCGATCCAGGCGCTCATCAGCGCGCGGTTGGCCTCGGCATGCCGGTTGTCCGTCGCAAGCAGATACATCAGGTCGATGGTGTTCGCGAGGTTGCGCTCGTAGTCGGCCTCGGCCGCCGAGATCACCGGGGGCGTGATGAAATCGTTGTTCGCCGCCGCCGCCTGCATCAGGAAGCCCGACCGGAACAGCTCGCCCACCAGCGGCTCGAAGATCAGGTTGATGGCGAAATACTGTTCCAGATAGTCTTCCGCCCCCATGATCGTCTCGACCGCCTCGCGGCAGGGCTGCCAGACCGGATCCTCGAGCCAGGCGCGCTTGCCGGCCTCGTCGTCCCAGCCGTCGATATCCATGCCGATCTCGGCCAGATAGAGCGTGATGTCCTGCGCGAGCCGCATCTTGTAGGAAGCGTTGGTCAGCGTCGCATTGTTGATCATCTGCGTGTAGCCGTAGCGCTGCGCCTGCATGAGCGAGGTGCCGAGCCCGAACTCCGCATGTTTCCAGGCGCCGAGATGGGTCTGGAGGATCTTGATCCAGGCGCGGTCGAAGGCCCGCGGCGCGCCCGCCTTGCGGGCATTGGCGATCACCGACTGCACCATGGTCTCGATCTTGGACTGGCGCTGGTAATGGGTGCGCTCCCATTCCTGATCGGGCGCCCGGAAGGCGTGCCAGTTCGAGCTCTGCGCCCGGGTATTGTCCTTCGTGTAGGCGCCCTTGCCGTTGTTGAAGCTGATGATCCAGTCCTGGATCAGATAGCGTTCGGGATCGGGCTGGACGTCGCAGGTGACGTCCTCGTAATGCGTGGCCCGCTTGCCCCGCGGTTCGAAGTAATTGTAGCGGCGGCTGGCGGAGCCGGCGAAGATCGCCGCGCCCGCGGCGCCGGAGCCCACGGAACTGGAGACTGCTGGCATTGGTCTTCCTCCCTGATGAAACGGCCGGCGTCAGTGCCCCGAGGCGCCGGAAGTTGTGGTGAAGCGGTCAAAGAAGATCCGCTCGCTGTCGAAATCGAGCATGAAGAGGACGGGCTGGAGCGCATCGATCATCGGTGGCGGCCCGCAGGCATAGACATCGCCCTGCCCCTCGAGGCCCTCCTCGCGCAGGATGCGCGAGACCGCCTCATGGACGAAGCCGCGCTCGCCGGTCCAACCGCAGTCGATCGAGGCATGGGACAGGACCGGGATGAAGCGCACCGACGGATGCGCCTCGGTGAGCGCGCCGATCTCGTCCAGATGGAACAGATCTTCAGGCGTCCGCGCGCCGTAGAAGAACAGCACCTCGCGCCCTTCGCCGCTGGCCAGATGATCCTGAAGGATCGACCAGACCGGCGACATTCCCGATCCGGCCCCCACGAGGATCACGGGTCCGTCCCGTCCTTCCCGCCGGAAGCACATCCCGTAGGGTCCGGTGACGGTGACTTCGGCTCCGAGGCGGATTCCTCCGCTGTCGAGCTGGTTGGAGAATTTCCCGTCGGGATATTTCTTGATGATGAACCCGAGCCTTTGGGTTTCGCTCGGCGGATTTGCCATGGAAAACGAGCGCGTAATCGTCTCCCCTTCTTCGGTGGCGACGGTGATGTCGACATATTGTCCCGCCCAGAATTTCAGGGGAGCGTCGATCTCGATCCCCACCCCGCGGATGTCGTGGGTGAGCCGGTCGAACCTCGAGATGCGGCCCCGGAAGCTTCGGACGGGGATCGATTTCGACAGCACCTCCTCGTCGTAGTTCAGCAGGTCGATGCAAAGGTCGTCATAGGCCTTCGCCCGGCACATGAGGATATGGCCGCTGTCGCGCTCGCTCTCGTTCAGGGCGAAGGTGGAGTATTTCAGCATCTCCACCTCGCCCTCGGTCAGCACGCATTTGCAGGCCGAGCACTGGCCCTCCTTGCAGCCGTGCGGCAACGAGATGCCCTGCCGGAAGGCGGCATCGAGGATCGTCTCGTCCTCGCGGACCTCGAACTCCACACCCACCGGCTCCAGCCGGACCTTGTGGATCTCGACCTCGACGCCGGGCCGCTTCTCCGCTGTGTAAACCTCTCCCATTCGGTTCGGCCTCCTTGCCGTCCGTTCGTCCCTTGCGGTGAGGGGGCCGCAGCCGGCCCCCCGGTCGTGGTCAGTGGCAGGGATTGATGGTGAAACCCGCGCGGTAGTCGGCGAGGTGCTTCTCGCGCGCCTCGGGGCTCATCTCGCGCAGGAGAGTGAGCGGCGAGAGCAGCGTATGGCCGCGCACATCGTCGAGCGTCCACATGTCCTTGTCGTCGAAGCGCAGGTGCGGCTGCGGGGTCAGCGTCCTACCGTCATCGCGGACGAAGTTCAGGTCCTTGATGGCGTCGGCCAGATCCCAGCCGTGATAGAGCGTCTCCCACTCGCGCTTGCCCGAGAAGCGGCCCATCGCCGGGGTCGGCCGGCCCTGATACTCGTCCGAGAAGGCCTCGACGGCCGTCCAGCGGTCGAGCTCATGGGCGAAGGTGTGGAGCTGCCCGTCGATCTCGTCCACCACCATGTCCTCGCGGATGAGGCAGGGCACGAGGCAGGACCAGCAGCGGTGCGGATAGACGTAGCCCACTTCCTCGTTGAAGGTGATGACCTTCTGACCGGGCTTCGAGAGCTTCGCATACCAGCGCCAGAACTCGCCGAACTCGGCATACCAGCCGGGATATTTCTGCTCGAACCACTCGAAGTCGCGGTCGGTCTGGGCCTCGATCCGCCAGAAGTTCACCGGCCAGCCGACCGCGAAGAACTGCGCGACCTTGTGGACATAGTGCTTCTTCGTAATCCGGTTCCAGGCTTCCTGCACGTCGTCATGGTGGACCTTGATCCCGTATTTCTCGAGCGGGAGCATGTAGGTGCGGTAGTAATCCTCGAAGATCCAGCGGTGCCACATCTCCGCGTAGGATTCCTTGTCCTTGTCGCGGTTGGTGGTGCCATATTCGATGAAGGTGCCGATAGCCGCATCGACGATCGCGTGGTTCTGCCAGAAGGCGTAGCGCAGGTCGCGTTCCAGCAGCAGGTGGTTCTCCGGCTCCTTCAGCGCGGCCATCAGGAGCGAATGGCCGTTGCCGATGTGCCGGCTCTCGTCCGACTGCACCGAGAGGAAGACCGTCGGCAGCGCATAATCGCCGTTGCGCGCCGCTTCCGAGGGCATGGCCACGAAGAGCGTGTTGGTGAAGGCGGTCTCGGCCACCACCGTCAGATACATGCAGGCGGCCGTCATCGTGTCGCCGGTGATGAAGCCCTCGCCGAACTGCCGGCCGATGGTGGTCGCGTAGCATTTCCCGAAGGCTTCTTCGGTGATGTCGAACCCGGCCGGGTCGATGTAGTTCTCCATGTACCACTTCTTCAGGTTCATCTGAATCGTGGAATGGCGGAACTCATCGACCATCTGCATGGTGAAGCCGGTGCGCAGATCCTCGCCGGGGGCAAGGCGGGCCACCATGGCCATCGAGCGGGCGGCGGAAATCTCCGGGAACGGGATGATCGCCAGGAACAGCTTCATCCATTCGACCCAGCGCGGCTCGACATTGCGGAACATGTCGCCGCGGAGCGCTGCATCGAGCGCGCCATAGACGCGGTTGTCCTTTTCCTCCTGCATGGGGAAGTAGGACCGCAGCACCTGTTTCATCGGATCGCGCGGCGCCTTCGAGATCTTGTAGTCGGTCGGGAAGGTCGCCGCCTCCTGAACATAGGTGGGATTCCACCCGAGGTCGGAGATCTTCTTGGTCGCCTCGCCCACGGAGATTCCGCGCTGCGAGGTGATCTTGTTCAAGGTGAGGGACGTCATGCCATGAGCCTCCATCTATGGCGCGGGAGCCTGCTCCCACGGAATGCGGCCGGGGGCCGCCCTGGGTCTGCGGATCACGGCAAAGGTTCAGGTCATTGCCCCTCGGCGCACCGTGCCGCCGGGCCTCCTCCCTTCGTTCTTGCGCCTCCGGGCCCCGGGGGCCGTTCGGACTTGTTGTGCTTCTCCTGCCGCACAGCCGGTGCCACCGGCGGCAAAAGGCCGCGATGAAATGGCTTTTCAAGCGCCAACATTCTGAGGTTAAAGGAAAGATTTTTTCTGCGGCACGCGCGGCAGGGGTGCCTCGCGCACCCCTGCGCGTCGCGGCCAGCGGTCACGGCCCGTTACAGCTGTAACGGCCACTGTCACGGCCCTTTACAGCGGCGGGTGCGGCGGCATGATTCGCAGCCGTTTCAACCCTTTCCGCGCCGCAGCGCACCCTTTTGCAGATGCGAAGGTAGCGGGACGATACAGCTGTAACGCGGCGCCGTAACATCTTGCGACACTGTCCCGCTCCCGGGCCGAAAAAAGTCATCCCACATGTCTGTAAAAGGTCACCGGAGCCGATCCGCCCGGCGCGGACCCTGCTAGGCTGAGGGCAGCGGACAGTGCGGAGACAGCGCATGCCAGCCAGCCAGGTTCCCTCGTTCCCGCCCGAAGCCGCCTCGCGGCGCATCGCCAATGAACTCGTGGCGCGCGCGCCGCAGGATCTAATCTTCACCATGCGCTTTCTGGGCGAGAGCCAGGATCTGCTTCAGGCGCATTTCCGCGCCTTCCTGACCCGGAGCCTCGCCCAAGCCGGCGCCACGCCCGAGGAGCATCCGCTGCTGCCCTTCTTCGTCGACAGCCACGCGGCCGAGATGCGCGACTTCGTCTTCACGGGCGCCGCCCTTGCCCGCCCGTTTCACCTGCAGGAGATCGAGGCCCTGACGGCGGATGCCGAGACGATGCTGCGCGTCGACATCTGGGATGCGATCGCCAGCCTGATCGAGATGGCCGAGGCCCGCTTTGCCGAGGGCATCGGCGCCGTGGTCGAGCGGCTTCGCGAGCAGGAGGCGGCGGTGCGTCCGCCGCGGCGCGAGCCATGAGGGAGCGGGCGGGTCTGGTGGCGGAGGTCGCGCGCCGCATCGCCGAGCAGCAGCGGGCGGCACGGCGACTGGCCGGGCTGCAGATCGCGGACGGGCCGGACGAGGCCATAGCCGAGGCGCTGGCAGAGGTCCGGCAGGCCACCCTGCGCGTCGAGGAGGCCGAAGAACAGCTCGCCGCCCACGATGTTGCGGCAAACGGCACAGGAGGACGGATGTGAACCAGAGCTTCAGCCCCCGACTTCTCGACCTCCTGGCCCGAAGCTGGCAGCGCCCGGCCGCCATCGCCGAGGTGATGTTCGATGCGGCCGGCGCCGCCGTCCTCTTCCGGGACGCGGAGGGCGGTCTGGCCCTCGGCGCCGTGGCCGATGGCGAGCCCGCCTCGGCGCGGATGCGGATGGAGGGCGACGTCGGGCGCATGACCATCCGGCCCCGGCGCCGGGCGCTGCCGACCCTGGTCGAGCCCGAACCGCTGCCCGCGGTGGCGGCGATGGCGGTGCTGCCCCGCGGCGGCTTCGTCGTGGGCGGGGCGGATGGATCGGTCCATCAGGTCACGCCGCGCGGACAGGTGGTCCGGCTGCGCGCCGCGGCAGGGGATCCGGTGCAGGCGCTGGCGGTCCATCCCGTCGACGGGCAGCTGGCGCTGGCCCTGCCGGGACGGGGGGTGCTGCGAGACGGTGGGACCGAAGCCACGATCCTCAAGGCCCATGCGCACGCGCTGGCCTTTGCCGAGGATGGCGCTCTTGCGGTCTCGGCCGCGGACGGGGTCTGGCTTTGCACCGCGAAGGCTCCCCGTCTCCATCCCCTGCCGTCGGCGCAGGGACCGCTCGCGCTGTCTGGGCGCTGGATCGCCGGGGCCTGCGAGGGTGCGGGCATCTGGCTCCTGGAGCGGGACAGCGGCCGGCTCGCCCATCTTCCCGGATTTCCGACCGCCTCCCGCTCGGTGCTGCTTGCCTCCGGGCCGACGCTTGTCGCCTCGGGCGCCTTCCGGCTGGTGGCCTGGTCGCTCGACCGGCCACCCTTCGCGGGCGATCACGGCGGCGCCCTCACCACGGGAACCGCCTCGGCGGTGGCGGTGACCCGCGCCGCGGCCCATCCCACGCGGGATCTGGTGGCTTTCTCACGGGCCGGAGGCGAGCTGGTTCTGGCCCGGCTCGGCCGACCCGAGGAGCTGGTTCTGCTTCCCGGCAGCGGCTGCGAGATCACCGAGCTCGCCTTCGCGCCCGGCGGTCGCCATCTGGGCCTCGGCACGGCGAGCGGAACCGCCGCCCTCGTCGAACTTCCCGACATGATCTTCAAGTGAGACCCGATCGCCAAACGAAAGGACCCGTGATGACCCCCGATGCCAGCCCGGATGCCAGCAAGGACGACTTCTTCGCCCGTCTCGCCGGGATCTCCGACGAGATGATCGCCGCCCACGGACCGGACTTTGCCATGGGCGCGCTGGTGCTTGCCGCGCGCTTCATCGCTTCCCGCAAGGGCGGCGAGCCGGGCGCGCCGCCTTCGCCCACGGCGGCCCACTGAGCGCCACCGAGGGCACACCATGGTGTCGATGCAGCTCCGGCTGGGCCAGCGGCTGGCCCAGCGGGCCGTTCTCGCGCAGCGCGCCGAGATCCTCGAGGCAACCGGAGCGGACTGGGCGGAGCGGATCGCGTCCGAGGCGCAGCGCAATCCGTTCCTGCGGGTGAGGCTGCCAGCCGCCGCCGCGCCTGTTCCCGAAAGCGCCGCCCTGCCGCCCGACCTGCATGCGTGGCTCGGCTCGCAGATCCGCATGGCCATGGCCGCGCCCGAGGACCGGGCGCTTGCCTTCCGCCTGCTCGAGGCGCTCGAGCCCTCGGGCTGGCTGGGTCAGCCGCTGTCGCGCCTCGCGCCCGGTGCCGAGGAGCAGGCGGCGCGGATGCTCCACCGTCTGCAGCAGATGGAGCCCGCCGGCATCTTCGCGCGCGACCTGCGCGAGTGCCTCATGCTGCAGGCCCGCGACCGGGGACAGCTCGATCCGGCGATGGCGGCCGTGCTGGATCGCCTCGATCTTCTGGCCTCCCACGGGCCGGCCGCCGTGGCGCATGCGGCCGGGCTGGCCGAGCAGACGGTGCGCCGCTGCCTTGACCTGATCCGGCGCATGGATCCGAAACCGGGCGCTGCCTTCTCGGCCGAGGAAGCTCCCCTGCGCGAGCCCGACCTTCTCGCGCGCCGCACCGCCTCGGGCTGGAGCGTCGACCTGAACCGCTCGCTGCTGCCCGAGGTCCGGGTCGCGCCCCTGCCGGACGGCGGCCCGGCCGATGTCCGCCGGATGCATCAGGAGGCGCTGTCTCTGGCCAAGGCGACCGGCCTGCGGGGACGGACCCTGCTTGCCGTAGGCGCGCTGGTGGTGGAGCGCCAGCGCGCCTTTCTGGAGCAGGGGCCGGCCGCCCTCACCGCACTGGGGATCGGCGAGGCGGCCCAGGCGCTCGCGCTGCACCCGAGCACGATCAGCCGCACGGTCAATGGGTTGCTGATGGCGACCCCGCGCGGCCTCGTGGCGGTGCGCGATCTGTTCTGCGCGCGGCTGGCCGAGGGAACCGGAGCGCTCAGCGCGCCGGCCCTTCAGGCCCTGATCCGCGAGACGATCGCCGCCGAGAGCGCACAGGCGCCGCTGGAGGATGGCGAGATCGTCGAGGCGCTGGCCCGGCGCGGCATCCATGTCGCACGGAGAACCGTGGCCAAGCACCGGACGCTCGCGGGCCTGCCGCCTGCCGCCGCGCGCCGCCGGGCGGCCCCCTCGGGCCTGAGGGCGGTGGCCCTCAGCAGGCACCCTGTCCCGCTCGGAGGCAGGAGCTGACCTCCGGCCCGAAGTCTGGGCGAAGAGGGTTCGGCGATGGCGCGTCGCCGCCGCATCTGTGCAGCCTCCGGCATCGGGTTCGCTGCCGCTGTCGTCCGAGGCTCGTCGGTCGGACTCCGTCCCGGGCAAGGGCTGCCCGGGACGGACGGGCCCATCAGCCGAGCCGGTAGTTCGGGCTCTCGCGCGTGATCTGCACGTCGTGGACGTGGCTCTCCTTCAGCCCGGCGCCCGTGATGCGGACGAAGCGGCAGCCCTGCCGCATCTCGGCCACGGTGCGGTTGCCGGTGTAGCCCATGGCGGCGCGGAGGCCCCCGACCATCTGGTGGATCACCGCCGCGGCCGGACCCTTGTAGGGCACCTGCCCCTCGATCCCCTCCGGCACCAGCTTGTCCGAAGCCGCGTCCTTCTGGAAGTAGCGGTCGGCCGAGCCGCGGGCCATGGCGCCGAGCGAGCCCATGCCGCGGTAGCTCTTGAAGCTGCGGCCCTGATAGAGGATCACCTCGCCTGGGCTCTCGTCGGTGCCCGCGATGGCCGAGCCCACCATGGCGCAGGAGGCGCCGGCGGCGATGGCCTTGGCGAAATCGCCCGAGAACTTGATGCCGCCATCGGCGATCACCGGCACGTCGCCGGCCGCCCCCGCGGCATCCATGATCGCGGTCAGCTGCGGCACGCCCACGCCCGCCACGATGCGCGTCGTGCAGATCGACCCGGGGCCGATCCCCACCTTGACCGCATCCGCGCCCGCGCCGATCAGGGCCCGCGTGGCCTCGGCGGTGGCGACGTTGCCCGCCACCACCTGCACCGAGTTCGAGAAGGCCTTGATCCGCTCGACCGCGAGCGACACGCCTTCCGAATGGCCGTGCGCCGTGTCGATCACCACCATGTCGACGCCCGCCTCGATCAGGGCCTGGCTGCGCTCGAAGCCCGCCTCGCCCACGGTCGAGGCCGCAGCGACCCGGAGCCGGCCCAGCTCGTCCTTGCAGGCATTCGGGTTCAGCACGGATTTCTCGGTATCCTTGAGCGTGAGAAGCCCCGTGAGCTTGCCCTGCCCGTCCGTCACCAGAAGCTTCTCGATCCGGCGCGCCTTCATCAGGCTGATGGCCGTGTCGCGGTCCGCGGGCTCCTGCAGGATCGCCAGATTGTCCGAGGTCATCATGACCTTGACCGGCGTCCGGTCGTCGTTGGCGAAGCGCATGTCGCGGTTGGTCACGATCCCCACCACGCGGCCGCTCTCGTCCACCACGGGGAAGCCCGTCACGTTGTAACGCTCCTGCAGGGCCTTTGCATCGGCGAGCGTCTGGTCGGGGCGCAGCGTGATCGGGGCATAGACGATGCCGCTCTCGAACCGCTTCACGCGGCTCACCTCGCGCGCCTGTTCCTCGATGCCGAGGTTGCGGTGGATCACGCCGATCCCGCCCGCCTGCGCCATGGCGATGGCCATGCGTCCCTCGGTCACCGTGTCCATGGCCGAGGACAGAAGCGGAATGTTCATGCGGATCGCCTTCGTGACGAAGGTCGACGTATCCGCATCCGACGGCAGCACACTGCTGGCGGCGGGAACGAGAAGGACGTCATCGAAGGTGAGAGCCTCGCGAATCTCCATGGGGTATTCCTTGGATGGGATCGTTTGGCGGTTCCCTGTTTCATGAGGGCGCAGGGAAGGCAAGCGGAAACCGGCTGATCCTGCGAAGGAACCGGGTGCCCGGGCGCGAGCCCCGACGTCCCGGAGGATCGGCGGTCCAGCGCGGCCCGGACCGCCTTGGGCGGCGGCGGCAGGGTCCGGCCGGGCCCCGAGCGTCAGGCCTGCGCCGCGTTGGTGCGGACGGCGAGGCGTCCCTTCGCCCACTCCTGCAGGATCTTCACCGCGATGGGCGGAATGACGATCGCCGCCGCCGCCAGCATCACCGCCCCGGCCAAAGGCCAGACGACGAGGAGAAGCCCGGCATAGGCCGCAAGCGGAAAGGTCA
Source organism: Cereibacter johrii (assembly GCF_001720585.1). Lineage (GTDB taxonomy): Bacteria > Pseudomonadota > Alphaproteobacteria > Rhodobacterales > Rhodobacteraceae > Cereibacter_A > Cereibacter_A johrii. The sequence goes on from NZ_MABH01000133.1 coordinate 36,305, forward strand.
GCGCGCCCCAGAGCGGGCTGAAGCCGCCCGCAAGAAGCCACCGGGCGGAGGCGAGGAAGGCCAGAAGCAGCACGCCTCCGGCCGCCGCGCCAAGCTGCGCCATCAGCGGCAGCCCCTGCTGCCCCGCCACGAGACCCAGCAGCGCCGCGGGCGCGAGATGGATCGCGAGCAGCGGGCGGAGCGGCGGCGGCGGCACGCGCCGCGCGAACTGGACGAGGGAGGCGATCCAGATCGCCGCAGCCACCGGCGCGCAGAAGGCCAGAAGCGCCGTCCCCAGCCCCGGCCAGCCCACCGGCGCGGCGGTGAGCCCGCCGATGATGAATCCCACGAAATGCAGATGCCAGGCAGGCGTCACCACGCGCCCTTCCTTCGGCCCGGAGAGAAGGAGCGCGGCCACCGTAACGGCAAGGAGCGTCTGCATCCCGAGGCCCGCGACCAGCACCGCCCGCGCGGCCGCGGGGCCGTAGGGCACGAGCACCGCGGCAAGGACGAGCAGCCCCAGCACCAGCGCGGCGAGCCCCGCGCGGCCGGGCAGCACACGCAGATCCTCGATCACCACGCCCGGCCGCTGCGCGACCTTCGCCGCATAGGCCGCCACCGCGAAGGCGCCGAGGCCCGTGGTGGCGCCCAGCACCGCCTCGGCCAGTCCTGCGGGCAGGCCCCAGATCTCTGCCGCGCGGCGCAACCCGAGCCCGAGCGCGAGAAGGCCGAGGATCGGCGGGAAGATCGCGGGCGGCGTGCGCTGGAACGGGCGCGGCCGGGGCGGCGGAAACTGGGGCGGAGGAAAGACCGGCGGACGGGACATGGAACGACCTTCGAGAAGCGGTTACTGCGCAAGCGCATCCGGCGGCAGAGGGTAGTCGCCCCCGCCGCCGGAAACAATCGCCCGCCGTTCCGGTTGCGCAGGGAAGCAACCCGGAGGATCCGATGAGCGACGACAGACCCACCCGAGGCCCCGCACCCGGCGATGCGGCGCAGCAGCCCGGCCCCACCCGCCAACCCGAGGCCGGTCCGCCGGACGAGCGGCGCGACCCCGGCGGCCCTGTCCCCGAGCGCGGGGCGGACCCCCGCCCGCCCGCAAATCCTGCCGGAGCCGGGACGCGCCCCGAAGCCGCCACGGCCATGGCGGCACCGGCCGAAGGGATCGGACGGACGCAGCCTCGCCAGCCGCCTCCCTCGAGGCCGGTCCCCGACAAGAAGAAGGAATCGCGGCGCGTCACCTGGATCGGCGTCGCGGCCCTCGTGCTTGCCCTCGTGTCGCTCTATGCCTGCTCGCAGGGCTGAACCGCGACAGGAGACGCGGGCCTTGATGGCCGGCAAGGGAGCGCGCGTTTCTCCCTCAGGCCCGGGCGAGCTCCGTCCGGTCGCGGTAGAGCAGCGACTGGCCCTCGTGGAAGAGATGCAGCCGTGCGGGGTCGGCTCCGAGGCGCACGGTCCGGTGGCGCAGGTCGGCCTGAATGCCGGGCAGCTTCGCCACCACCTGCCCCTCCTCGTCGCGCGGCACGAAATAGAGAAGCGTCACCTCGCCCAGAGCCTCGGTGATCTCGACTTCGCCCTCGTAGAGGGCGGGGCCATCGGTCTCGACCAGATCCTCGGGGCGCACACCGAGATCGACCAGCAGCCCCAGATCCTCGGGGCCCGTCGGGATCGCCGTGCGCGCCACGCCGCCTGAATCGAGCCGCACGACCGTCTCGGGCCCGGTCTCGACGATCTCGCCCGGCAGAAGGTTCATCGCGGGCGAGCCGATGAAGCGGGCCACGAAGGCGTTCTGCGGGCGGGTGTAGAGTTCGAGCGGCGTGCCCACCTGGCTGATCCCGCCGCCCTCCAGCACGACGATGCGGCTCGCAAGCGTCATCGCCTCGACCTGATCGTGCGTGACATAGATCATCGTCCGGTCGGGCATCTTCTCCTTGAGCTGGGCGATCTCGATCCGCGTGGCGACCCGGAGCGCCGCATCGAGGTTCGAGAGCGGCTCGTCGAAGAGATAGACCTTGGGATCGCGCACGATGGCCCGGCCGATGGCGACCCGCTGGCGCTGCCCGCCGGAGAGCGCGCGGGGCAGCCGGTCGAGATAGGGCGTGAGCTGCAGGATCCGGGCCGCGTTCTCGACCGCGCGGGCGATCTCGGCCTTCGACTTGCCCGCGATGTTCAGCGCGAATTCCATGTTCTGCCGCACGGTCATGTGCGGATAAAGCGCATAGCTCTGGAACACCATGGCGATGCCGCGCTGCGCGGGCGGCACGTCGTTGACCACCTGCCCGTCGATCTCGAGCGTGCCGCCGGTGATCCGCTCGAGCCCCGCGATCATCCGCAGGAGCGTGGACTTGCCGCAGCCCGAAGGCCCGACAAAGACGATGAGCTCGCCCTTCTCGATGGTCAGGTCGATGTCGCGCAGCACGCGCACCTCGCCATAGGCCTTCTCGACCCCGGTCAGTTTCAGATCAGCCATTGTCCCCTCCCTTCCGGAGCTCGCTCATTTCACCGACCCCGCCAGCAGCCCGCGCACGAGGTAGCGCTGCATCGCGAAGAACACGACGATCGGCACCGCGATCGAGACGAAGGCCGAGGCGGCGAGGATCTCCCAGTCGCCGCCGCGCGACCCCAGCAGCTCGCGCAAGACGCCCGTCATCACCAGCTGCTCGGGCGTGTTCGACAGGAACACGGTGGCCACGAGAAGGTCGTTCCAGGTCCAGAGGAACTGGAAGATCGCAAAACTCGCCAGAGCCGGAAACGACAGCGGCAGGATGATCTTGACGAAGATCTGGAAGTCCGTGGCGCCATCGACGCGGGCGCTCTCGATGATCTCGCGCGGCAGGCCCACCATGTAGTTGCGCAACAGGTAGATCGCGAGCGGCAGGCCGAAGGCCGAATGGGCGAGCCAGATCCCGAGGTAATCCTTGCCGATCCCCACCGCATTGTGGAGCTGCAGAAGCGGGATCAGCGCCAGCTGCAGCGGCACCACCAGAAGCCCCACCACGGCCGCGATCAGAAGCGCCCGGCCGGGGAATTCCATCCAGGCCAGCGCATAGGCCGCGAAGGCCGCCACGAGGATCGGGATGATCGTGGCAGGGATCGTCACCGTCATGGTGTTGAGGAAGGCGCGGCCGATCCCTTCGGCAAACAGCACGCGCTCGTAATTGGCGGTCGTGAAGCGCGGCGCGGTATCGACCGCCACGAAGAGCCGCGGGCCGCGTTCCCCGAAGGGCTGCGCCGCCTCGGCGCGGTAGCTGCCGTCGGCCTCGACCTTCACGCGGCCGCCGTTCGCAAGCTCCCCCGTCTCTCCCGCGGCATGGGCGAAGGGCGCGCGCGCCGAGGTGCCGAAGCGGTTGAGCGTGCCCTCCTCGATCAGATCGCCCTCGACAACCCACAGATCGCCCTCTTGGCGCTGCTCGCCCGCCCCGGCGAGCCGCACCACCATGCGCTCCTCCGCCGGAAAGAGCGCGGCCCACCAGCCCGTCGCCGCAATCTGGTCGCGGTCGCGGAAGGACGAGACGAGGAGCCCCACCGTGGGCAGCGTCCAGAGCAGGACCAGCGCCAGCACGGCCAGATGGACCGCCCAGACGAGGCTCGATCGGGTGCCGGCGATGTTGTCCATCAGCGGGTCTCCTTCCGGGCGTTGGCGATGTTCCAGATCATGATCGGCGTCACGAGCACCATGATGACCAGCGCCACGGCCGAGGCCCGGCCCGCGTCGTTGCCGCGAAACATCCAGTCGAACATGAGGTTGGCCAGCACCTGCGTGCCCCACTGTCCATTGGTCATGGCCAGCACGATGTCGAAGACCTTGAGCACGAGGATGGTGATCGTGGTCCAGACCACCGCGATCGTGCCCCAGATCTGCGGCACCTTGATCCTGAGGAAGATCTGCAGGGGCGAGGCCCCGTCCAGAACCGCGGCCTCGACCGTCTCCTCGGGGATGCCGCGCAATGCGGCCGAGAGGATCACCATGGCAAAGCCCGTCTGGATCCAGATCAGCACCGCCATCAGGAAGAAGTTGTTCCAGAACGGGATGGCGAGCCAGGTCTGCTCGGTGCCCCCCAGCGCCTCGATCACCGCGTTCAGCAGGCCGATCTCCTCGCGCCCCTCGCCCCGGTAGTCGTAGATGAATTTCCAGATCACCGAAGCGCCGACGAAGGAAATCGCCATCGGCATGAAGATCAGCGCCTTGGCGAGGTTGCCCCAGCGGATCCGGTCGGTCAGCGCGGCCGCGACCAGCCCGAAGAAGGTCGAGGCCGCGGGCACGACGAGAAGCCACAGGAAGTTGTTGCGGATCGACTCGCGGAACTTGCTGTCGTTCACCAGCCATTCGTAATTGGCGAGGCCCACGAACTCCTCGCCGCTCGCATCGCGCAGCGAGAGCCAGATCGAGACGAAGACCGGATAGACGAGATAGATGCCGAGCAGCAGGATCGCGGGCAGGAGGAAGAGCCAGGGCCGGATCGCGCTCGCCCGGGAGATGTTGGCGCCGGCCCGGGGGCCTTTGGCGGGATAGACCGCATCGAGGATCAGGTTGGCGGCGAAGAAATAGGCCACGCAGCCGAACACCCCCACCACGATGGTGCCCCCCGCCATCATCAGCTGGTCCATGCCGCCTCCTTCCTCCCCGCGGAGCGCGCCGCCTGCCGCCCCGGATCGCCGGGGCGCTGCGCGGCCGCCCGCCGCCTCACTTGAACGTATCCCAGGTCCGCTGGATGTCGGCGCCCACACGCTCGGCACCCTTGCCGCCCATGTAGTCGATCATGCCGGTCCAGAAGGCTCCCGCCCCCACGGCGCCCGGCATCAGGTCCGAGCCGTCGAAACGGAAGGTCGTGGCATTGAGCAGGATCTCCCCCATCTTGCGCAGCGTGGGATCCCCGTAGACATCGGTATTCACGCCGGTGAACGGGGTGAGGAACCCGGTCTGCGCCATCCAGACCTCGTGCGCGATGGGCGTCTTCAGGAACTCGAGGAAGGCGCGCGCCACCGGCGTGTCGCGGGTGAGGCCGAAGACCGTGCCCGCCCCCAGCACCGGCTGGCCCAGATCGCGGTCGGCATAGGCCGGCAGATAGAAGAAATCCGCATCCTCGCCGATCACCGTGCCCTCGGGGAAGAACGAGGGGATGAAGCTCGCCTGCTTGTGCATGAAGCACTGCGGCGGCGCGGAGAACAGGCCCTTCGGACTGTCGCGGAAGTCGGTCGCGGCCACGGCATTTGGGCCTCCCGCCACGAAGTCGGGCGTGCGGGCGAACCAGCCGAATTCCTCGATGGCAGCCACCACCTGCGGATCGTCGAACGGGATCTCGTTCGAGGTCCATCGATCGTAGACCTCGGGAGGGTTGATGCGCAGCATCATGTCCTCGACCCAGTCGGTCGCGGGCCATCCGGTGGCCCCGCCCGAGGCGAGGCCCACGCACCAGGGCGTCACCCCGTCCGCAACCATGCGCTCGGTCAGGGCGCGCAGCTCCTCCATCGTGGCGGGGATCTCGTAGCCGAAGTCCGCGAAATTCTCGGGCACATACCAGACGAGCGATTTCACATCGATCTTGTAGAAGAAGCCGTAGAGCGCTTCGGTGCCGTCTCGCCCGGGAAAGGTCCCGAGGCTCACCCAGCTCTCGCCCGCGGCATAATTCTCGCGCAGCCAGTCGGCCGTGGCCGGATCGAGCGGCGCGAGCTGCCCCTTCGAGGCCAGATCCCGCGCCAGACCCGGCTGGGGAAAGACCGCTATGTCGGGAGGCGAGCCCGCGCCCGCGTCGATCACGATCTGCTGCTCGAAATTGTCCGAGCCGTTGTAGGTCACCTCGGCACCGGTCGCTGCCTCGAAATAGGCGATGACCGAGTCGAACAGCGCCTTGTCGGGCCCGAGCCAGGGCCCGAGGATCGTCAGCCGCTGCCCGGAGAGGTCCTGGCCCTTCAGCGCCTCGAAACTGTCCCAGTGAAAGCGCGCATCCGCGCCCGGGGGGAACTTCAGCTCCTGCCCCGCAAGCGGGCCGGAGACCAGTGCCAGCGCGGCCGCAATCGCGGGACCCCTCGCCTTCATCGCGTCCTCCCCACCAGATACACAAGAGATCGGGCTCTCCGCGGGCTCCCGCCTGCCCCTCCCGTGGCAGGAAAGCCCAACCGCCGGCGGCAGATGCCCGGTTGCCTCGAAGTCGCAACGTCGCCCGGCGGCCCCCGGTTCCCCTCTCGGCGGAACCGCCGCCGCCGGACGGCCGTTCGAGAAGGGCCGGGGATCATCCGTTCGGGCAGCGGTCCGGCATGTCCCGCCTTCGGGGACCCCTCCCGCCCGCCCGCCGCCGGCCCGCCCCGATCCGCGCCGGCCTCGCCGCACGACAGCCTTGACGGAGCCTTCCATGACCTTTTCCCGCGCCGATTTTCCCGCCGATTTCCTGTTCGGAGTGGCCACCTCGGCCTATCAGATCGAGGGCCACGGCGCGGGAGGCGCGGGCCGCACCCATTGGGACGATTTCGCCGCCGCCCCCGGCAATGTGGCCCATGCCGAGACTGGCCGCCGCGCCTGCGACCATTACCACCGGTGGGAGGAGGATCTCGATCTCGTGCGCGATGCGGGCTTCGACAGCTACCGCTTCTCGGCATCCTGGGCCCGGGTGATGCCCGAGGGCCGTGGGGCGGTGAATGCCGAGGGGCTCGACTTCTACGACCGTCTGGTCGACGGACAGCTCGCCCGCGGACTGAAGCCCGCCCTCACGCTCTACCACTGGGAACTGCCCTCGGCGCTGCAGGATCTGGGGGGCTGGCGCAACCGCGACATCGCGGGCTGGTTCGCGGATTATACCGAGGTGCTGCTCGGGCGCATCGGCGACCGGGTCTGGTCCACCGCGCCCGTGAACGAGCCCTGGTGCGTGGCCTGGCTGTCGCACTTCCTCGGCCGTCACGCGCCGGGGCTGCGCGACATCCGCGCCGCGGCCCGGGCGATGCACCATGTGCTCCTCGCCCACGGCGCCGCGATCGAGACCGCCCGGGGGCTCGGCGTGGGCAATCTCGGAGCGGTCTGCAACTTCGAGCCTGCGATCCCCGCCGACGGCAGCGAGGCCGCGGCCGCAGCGACCCGCCGGCACGACGCCCTGATAAACCGCTGGTTCGTCTCGGCCCTCTTCAACCGTCAATATCCCGAGGAAGCCCTCGACGGGCTCGCGCCGCACCTGCCCCGCGGATGGGAGAAGGACCTCGACCGCATCGCCCAGCCGCTCGACTGGTTCGGGATCAATTACTACACCCGCAAGCTGGTGGCGGCCGCACCCGGCCCCTGGCCCGGCCTGTCCGAGGTGGAAGGCCCCCTGCCGCGGACGCGGATGGGCTGGGAGATCCATCCCGAGGGCCTCAGCGACATCCTGCTTCGCATTCACGAGGGCTACACCCGCGGTCTCCCGCTCATCGTGACCGAGAACGGCATGGTCGCCGCCGACCGGCTTCAGGCGGGCAAGGTGGAGGATACCGACCGCATCGCCTATCTCGAGGGCCATCTCGCCGCGGTGCGGAGGGCGATGGCTCAGGGCGTGCCGGTCCGGGGCTACCATGTCTGGTCCCTTCTCGACAATTTCGAATGGGCCTTCGGTTACGACCAGCGCTTCGGCCTGGTTCATGTCGACTTCCAGAACTTGCAGCGCACCCCGAAAGCATCCTATCACGCCTTGGCCCGCGCGCTGGCGCGGTAAGCCTGTCCGGAGGACGCCATGGCCGACGCCCCCCTTTGCCTCGTCGCCGATATCGGTGGCACGAACACCCGTGTGGCCCTGGCGGAGGGAGCCCGGCTGCGGCCCGAGACGACGCGCCGCTTCCGGAACGCCGGTTATCCGGCCCTGGCGCCGGTCCTGCGCGACTTCCTCTCCGTCGTGGGCAGCCCCGAGATCGACGGCACCTGCGTGGCGGCCGCGGGCCCGGTCCGCGACGGGGTGGCCCTGCTCACGAACCTCGCCTGGACCGTCGACGGTGCCGAGCTGCAGCGCGCGACCGGCGCGCCGCGCGTGGCGGTGCTGAACGATCTTCAGGCCCAGGGCCATGCGCTGGGCCATCTGGATCCGGCCAACCTGCGCGTCCTGATCCCGGGGCCCCATCCCCGCCGCGCAGGTCCGATGCTCGTCGTGGGCGTCGGCACCGGCTTCAACGCGGCCCCCGTCCACGATGTCGCGGGTCTGCGCCTGGTGGCGGCCTCCGAATGCGGCCATGCCGGAATGCCCGTCCGCACCCCACAGGATCTCCGGCTCGCGGAGTTCGTCCAGACGGTCCACGGTTTCGCCGGCGTCGAGGATGTGCTGTCGGGCCGCGGTCTCGAGCGGCTCTATGCCTTCACCGCGGCCGAGGCCGGCCTCGAGGACCGCAAGTCGGCGGCCGAGATCATGGCGGCCATTGCAGAACCGGGCCCGGCGCGCGCGGCGGCCGAACTCTTCGCCCGGCTTCTCGGCGCAGAGGCGGGAAATCTCGCACTGATCCACCTGCCCTTCGGTGGCCTCTATCTCTGCGGCGGCGTGGCCCGGGCCTTCGCCGCCCATCTGGGTCCGATGGGGTTTGCCGAGAACTTCCGCGACAAGGGCCGCTTCTCGGCCTTCATGGACGATTTTCCGGTCTGCATCGTCGAGGACGATTACGCGGCCCTCACCGGCTGCGCGGCCTACCTCGCCACCCTCTGACCGCCCGCCGCCGACCCCTCCGCGCCCGGCCCGTCCTGCCGCTCCAGCCCGCCCGCCGGAGCGGCTCCTCCCCCGCTTTCACTCTGCCCAAATATCCTCGGGGGTCCGGGGGCAGACAGCCCCCGGCGGCTGGCCTGAGGCGCGCCCCCGGCCCGGATCGCTGCGGTTCAGGCCGCGGCGACCGCCCGTTTCGTCAGGACCTTCACGAGATGCGCCCGATAGGCCGGCGTCCCGTGCAGATCGCCGAGCAGCCCCTCCGCGGAGAGGCTCAGGCCCTCCACCGCCTCGGGCCGGAAGTCGGCCGACAGGGCCCCCTCGGCCTCGGTCCAGCGGAAGACCCCATCCTCGCCCGCCCCCGTGACCGCGACCCGCACCCCATCGGCAAACTGCGCCACGAACACACCCACGAGCGCGAAGCGCGAGGCGGGCTGCGCGAATTTCATGTAGGCCGCCCGCTCGGGCAGGGGAAAGCGGACCGAGGTCACGATCTCGCCCTCTTCCAGCGCCGTGGTGAAGAGGCCCTGGAAGAAGTCGCCGGCCGCGATCTCGCGCCGATCGGTGACGATGGTGGCCCCCGACGCCAGCGCCGCCGCCGGATAGCAGGCGGCAGGGTCGTTGTTGGCAAGGCTGCCCCCGATCGTGCCGCGCGCCCGCACCGACGGATCGCCGATCTCGCCCGCGAGCCAGGCCAGCGCCGGATAATGCGCCTTCGCCTCGCGCGCCACCACCCCGTGGGGTGTGGCCGCTCCCACGACGAGACCCTCCTCGCCGCGGCAGACCCCCTTCATCTCGGCGATGTCGGTCAGGCTCACCAGCCGCTCCGGCGCCGCCAGCCGCTGCTTCATCGAGGGCAGCAGGGTCTGCCCGCCGGACAGCGCCTGTGCGCCCTCCGACCCGAGCGCCGCGACCGCCTCCGCCACCGACGAGGGTTTCACCAGGTCGAAATTGTGCATGATCCCCTCCTCAGCCCTGCATCGCCGTCCAGACGCGCGAAGGCGTCAGCGGCATGTCGATATGGGTGATGTGATCGTGGCCCGCGCGCCGCAGCGCATCGACCACCGCATTGACCACCGCGGGCGGCGTGCCGATGGCCCCTGCCTCGCCGCAGCCCTTGGCGCCCAGCGGATTGTGGGTGCAGGGCGTGACGCAGGAATGATCCACCGTGAAGGAGGGCACATCGTCCGCACGCGGCATGGCGTAATCCATGTAGGAGCCGGTCAGCAGCTGGCCGTCCTCGTTATAGACCACCCCTTCCAGAAGCGCCTGCCCGATGCCCTGCGCCACCCCGCCATGCACCTGGCCCTGGACGATCATCGGATTGATGACATTGCCGAAATCGTCGGCGCAGGTGAAGCGCACGATATCGACGCCGCCCGTCTCCGGGTCCACCTCGACCTCGCAGCCATAGGCGCCCGCGGGATAGGTGAAGTTCGCCGGATCGTAGAAGGCCGTCTCCTCGAGCCCCGGCTCCAGCGTCTCGAGCGGGTAGTTGTGCGGCACATAGGCCGAGAAGGCGATCTCGGCGAAGCTCTTCTGCCGGTCGGTGCCCGCGACCGAGAAGCTGCCGTCGGTGAATTCGATGTCGCCCTCGGCCGCTTCGAGCATGTGGGCCGCGATCTTCTTGCCCTTGTCGATGATCTTGTCCGCGGCCTTCATCATGGCCGAGCCGCAGACGGCGAGGCTGCGCGAGCCGTAGGTGCCCATCCCGAACGGGATCTTCGACGTGTCGCCGTGAACGATCTCGACCGAATTCGCATCCACCCCCAGCTTCTCGGCGATCAGCTGGGCAAAGACCGTCTCGTGCCCCTGCCCATGGCTGTGCGCGCCGACCAGCACCGAGATGTTGCCCGTGGCATTCACCCGGATGGTCGCAGCGTCGTAGAGGCCCACGCGGCAGCCGAGCACCCCCACGAGGTTCGAGGGCGCGATCCCGCAGGCCTCGATCCAGGTCGAGAGGCCGAAGCCGCGCAGCTTGCCGCGCTGGCGGCTCTCCTCGGCCCGCGCCTCGAAGCCCGCCACGTCCGACAGCTCGCGCAGCTTGTCCATCGTGGCGTGATAGTTGCCGGTGTCGTAGACGAGGCCCACCGGCGTCGTATAGGGGAAGGCACCGGGATCGATGAAATTCCTGCGCCGGATCTCCCACGGGTCGATCCCGAGCTCGTCGGCCGCCTTGTCGATCACCCGTTCCAGCGAATAGGTGGCCTCGGGCCGCCCTGCGCCGCGATAGGCATCGACCGGCACCGTGTTCGTCAGCACCGCCTTCACATTCACATAGACGAGCGGCGTCCTGTAGGGGCCGGCCATCAGCGTGCCATGCAGGAAGGTGGGCGTGCAGGTGGCGAAGTTCGACAGATAGGCCCCCATGTTGGCCAGCGTCTCGGTCCTGAGCGCGAGGAAGTTCCCCTCGCGGTCGGTCGCGAGCTGGATCTTCGTCACATGGTCGCGGCCATGGGCGTCCGACAGGAAGGCTTCCGAGCGGTCGCAGACCCATTTCACCGGCCGGTTCAGCCGCTTCGAGGCCGCGAGCACCGCCGCCTCCTCGCCGTAGTGATAGATCTTCGAGCCGAAGCCGCCGCCCACGTCGGGCGCGATCACCGTCAGCTTGTTCTCGGGGATCCCCATGACGAAGGCCGAGATCAGAAGCCGCGTCAGGTGCGGGTTCTGCGAGGTGGTATAGAGCTTGTAGTCGCCCGTCCCGCTGTCGAAATCCCCGATCGAGGCGCGCGGCTCCATCGCATTGGGCGAGAGGCGGTTGTTCACCAGTTCCAGCGTCGTGACATGCGGCGCGGTCTCGAAGGCGGCATCGACGGCGGCGCGGTTCTCCTCGATCCAGCCCCAGTCGAAGACCACATTGTCCTCGATCTCGTCATGGACCCGGTTCGAGCTGTCGGCCACCGCCTGCGCCATGTCGACGATGGCGGGCAGCTCCTCGATATCGGCCTCGATGGCCTCGCAGGCGTCCTTGGCCTGCTCGTAGGTCTCGGCCACCACCATCGCATAGGCATCGCCCACATGGCGGACCTTGCCATGGGCCAGAACCGGGCGCTTTGGCTCTTTCATCGTGGCGCCGTTCCGGCTCTGGACCAGCCAGCCGGTCGGGTTGCCGCCCACTTCGGTGAAATCCTCGCCCGTCAGCACCGCAAGCACGCCCGGCATCTCCTCGGCGGCGCTGGTGTCGATCGAGCGGATGCGGCCATGCGCCACTTCCGAGCGCAGGAAGCAGGCGTGGGCCTGTCCGCGCAGGCTGATGTCGGCGGTGTAGCGGCCCTTTCCGGTCAGGAACCGGATATCCTCGCGGCGCAGCGTGCTCGCGCCGATGCCTCCGTCCTTCGGCATGAAACTCCTCCCTTTCTTGCTGGCCCGCTTATTCGGCGGCGAGCTTCCGGCTGTCGGCACCCGCGGCGGCCATGACCGCCTTGACGATATTGTGGTATCCCGTGCAGCGGCAGATGTTGCCCTTGAGGTAGTGGCGCACCTCCTCCTCGGTCGGGTTCGGCTTCTCGTTCAGCAGCGCCGCCGAGATCATCACCATCCCCGGCGTGCAGAAGCCGCACTGGAGGCCGTGATGATCCTGAAAGGCCTGCTGGATCACCGAGAGCGAGCCGTCCTTGTTCGCCATCCCCTCGATCGTCGTCACGCTCTTGCCGGCCACGTCCTGCGCCAGCACGGTGCAGCTCTTCACCGGCTCCCCATCGACATGGACGGTGCAGGCGCCGCATTGCGTCGTGTCGCAGCCGACATGGGTGCCGGTCAGCCCCAGCCCCTCGCGCAGGAAGCTGGAGAGGAGCGTGCGCCCCTCGGTCTCGGCGGACATGGGTCTGCCGTTCACGGTCATCGTGACTTTCATCAATACCCTCCCTGATACCGTCTCGGGTTCAGCGCGAGATCATGCGCTTGAACCAGCCCTTCTTCGCGGGCGCCTCGCCCTCGGCGCCAACGGCCACAGCCTCGGGCTCGTCCTCGGCGGGGCCTTCCACCGCGGTCTGGAACCGCTCGAAGAACTGGTCGGCCATCTTGCGCGAGAAGCCGTCGATGATCCGGCTGCCGAGCTGAGCGAGCTTGCCGCCGACATGGACATCGACCTCGTAGGACAGGAGCGTGCCGCCCTCCGACGGGCTCATCGCGACCTTGGCCGAGCCGCGCGCATGGCCTGCGGCCCCGCCCTTGCCTTCGCCCGAGATGGTGAGCGACCGACCGTCCACGATGTCCGACAGCGTGACATGGCCGGTGAACCGCGCCTTCACGGGCCCGACCTTCTGGGTCACGATCGCCTCGTAGCCTTCGGAGGGGCTCCCCGTCAGGCTCTCGCACCCGGGAATGCAGACCCTCAGCACCTCGGGGTCGAGGATGGCCGCCCAGACCGTGGCAGGGTCCGCGGCAATGGTTCTCTGATCGGCTAGCAGCATGGCAGATCCCCCTTATTGCGCCGAGAGTAGGACCAAACCTGACGCTGCGGCTATGTGACCTTGGTCGTAGTGACGCGGACCTGACCGGGCGGGGGCCGCCTTTCCCGCCCGGCGGCCGTGTGGCGGCGCTGCGGGCGGCCCTAGAGGGCGCGCAGGAACTCTTCCAGCACGCGGGCGTCGATGGGCTTCTGGATCAGCCGGATGCCCGTCTCGGCGCAGAGGGCGGCCACCTCGGGGCGGCGGGCGGCGGTGACGATGCAGGCGGGCACCGGCCCGTGCCGGTCGCGCATCGTGCGGATGAACTCCACCCCCGTCATCCCCGCGCCGAGCTGCTGGTCCACGAGGAAGAAGTCCGGCAGGATCCCGATCTCCTCGATCAGCGCCAGCGCCTCCTCGCCCGAGGGCGCGTCGAGCACGCTCACGCCCCATTTCTCGAGCAGAAGTCCCATCGCCTGACGCAGATCGTCGTCATTCTCGACGAGGAAGGCGATCTTGTCCTGCACCGCCACCTTGGCCTGCGCCCGCACGGCCGAGGCATCGGGCACGGCGGGGGCAGGCGCGCTTTCGGCGCGGGGCACCTGCAGCATGAAGCAGGTGCCCCGCCCGATCTCCGACCGCAGCCCCAGCGGATGGCCCAGAAGCCCGCAGGCGCGCTCGACGATGGCAAGGCCCAGCCCCATGCCCTCGGCGGGCGAGGCGGGCGCGTCAAGCCGATGGAACTCCTTGAAGATGGCCTCCTGATCGGCCTCGGCGATCCCCGGCCCGGTGTCCCAGACCTCGAGCCGCACCATGCCCGCGGTCATCCGCGCCCCCACGAGCACCCTGCCCGTCGCCGTGTAGCGGATCGCATTGCCGATCAGGTTCTGCAGGATGCGCCGGAGATAGGTCGGGTCGGAGGCCACGACCGCGCTCGAGGGCAGCACCGTGAGCCGGAGGCCGCGGGCCGCGGCGATGGGCGCGAATTCGTCGGAGAGCTGCGCCATCAGCCGGTCGAGGCGCACCGGCTGGATCGAGACGGCCGCCCGGCCCGACTCGAGCTTCGAGATGTCGAGAAGCGCGCCGAGGATCCCCTCCACCGAGTCGAGCGCCTTCTGGGCCTTGGTCAGCGCCTCGCGGCTCTCGGGCGCCACCGCCTCGTCGCCGATGGTGGCAATGAAGAGCTTGGCCGCCGACAGCGGCTGCAGCAGATCGTGGCTCGCCGCCGCCACGAAGCGCGAGCGCGAGGCATTGGCGCGCTCGGCATGGGCCAGCGCATCCTCGAGCTCCAGCGTCCGCGCCATCACCCGCGCCTCGAGCGTCTCGTTCGCCCGGCTCAGCGCCTCGATGGCGGCCCGCTCGGCGGTGACGTCGGTGAAGCTCATCACGAAGCCGCGGTCGGGCATCTCCTGCGCGAAGACATCGAGGATCAGCTCATCGTGGCGACGCAGCTCGAACGAGAGCGGCGCGCGTTCGTGGCGGGCCTGGACCCAGGCCTCGAGATGGGCCGCATCCATCCCTTCGCCGAACCGGATCTCGTGGGCGAACCGTTCGAGCAGGTAGCCGAAGCTCACGCCCAGCCGGAAGCGGTTCATCGGGATCGCGAGCAGCGAGCCGAGGCGTTGGTTCCAGCCGACGAGCCGCCCCTCGGCATCGAAGATGCAGACCCCCTGATTGATGTGATCGAGCGTCGCGCGGATCACGCGGGCCTGATCGTCGAGCATCTTGCCGCGCTCGAGCCGCTCGATGCGGATGAGGTCGGTCACGTCGGTCTGCAGGATCACCGTGCCGCCATCGGCCGTCCGGTGCTCCGAGACCTGCAGCCAGCGGTCCCAGATCAGCCGGACGTTGAAGATCGAATGCCGGTCGTAGTGCCGACGCTTGCGCCGGACCGCCCAATCCTCCGGCGTCTCCGCCTCGGGCAGCGCCAGATAGCGCGAGCGGCTCACGCGGTCGATATAGCCGCCGAAGGAGAGGCCGGGCTTCAGATGCTCCTGAATGTCGAGCATGTGCATCCCGAAGCGCGAATTGCACAGGACGAGCACATCGTCGGCATCGAAGAGCGCGAAGCCCTCCTGCACCGTCTCGATGGCATTGGCGAGGTTCTGCCGCGCCTCCTCGGCCGCGCGCGTGGCCTCCGCCAGCCGCTCGTTCGAGAGATTGAGAAGCTCCAGCGTGCGCTGGAGATCCGCCGTGCGCTCGCGCACCTGATCCTCGAGCATGGCCGCGCGCTGGAACTGGGCATAGGCCGCGCCGCCGTCGTCGGTCGTGCGCTCCACGCGCGCCATCAGCGCGCGCACGATCTCGAGAAGCTTGTCCCGCTGGCGCTCGGGCGGATCGCTGGGATCGATCAGGGCCAGGTTCATGTCCGCTCCCGGTCCGGCCGGAACAGGGCTCCGCCCCCGCGGGCAGGCGGGGCGCCCCGACGCAGGCCCGCGCTCATCGCTCCTCCGGCGGATAGATCGCGACTCCGGTCATCGTCTGGTTCACATGCATCCCGTTCAGCTGCTCGCCGTAGGTCGAGAAGCCCACCACCCGATGCCGCCGCAGAAGGGCCGACACCGCCCCGATGGACTGGCTGTCGAGCGCCTCCATCCGGCGCAGCACGCAGTCGCAGGCGACGATGGCCGAGGGCTGGCACTCGCGCCCCAGCGCCGCCAGCTCGTCCGTCAGATGCCCCACGAGATCCTGCGGCTCGGCCAGCGCAAGCACCAACCCCTCGTCGATGGCGGAAAAGAAGATGAGATCGCCGTTCGGCGCGACCTCGCGGATGGCCCGGACGTGATGCTTGCCGCCGATTCGCACCACGACCGGATGGGCCGCGAAGGTGAAGCTGTCGAGCTGCCCCGGATCCTTGCCGAGCAGCCGGGCATATTCCTGCGCCGCGGGCTCGGCATTGATCCGGCGCACGATCCGGCGCGCGGGATCGGCCTCGGTGACGACCATGCGCTGATCGGTGGGGCGGAAATGGTCGAGGTTGAACACCCGCACCCGGCAGTCGCTGCGCACCAGCGCCAGCACCGCCGCATCCCTGAGGACATGGGCGCCATGGATCACGAAGGTCTCGCGGAAACGCACGCCGTCGGCGGCCGATCCGCCGAAGAGCGGCACCGGCCCCAGTCCCGCGGCGAGCGTCGAGGCCAGTTCGTCCTCGCGCGTGGACAGCCCGTCCACCATGAGGAAGGCAAACTCGCTGCCCCAGTCGGGCCGCTCGCGCGCCAGCGCATCCCGTTCGCGGATGAGGCGGCCGATCAGCTCCTCGCGGTCGAGTTCGGCCAGCGCCCCGATCAGGATGGGCCGGACATGGAAATGGGCGGCAGGCAGCGCCACCGCCACCACCTCGCCTTCTGTATAGCCCTCCGCGCTGATCTCGCCGGCCGTGGTGCAGCCGATCACCGGCACCCCGCCGAAGGCTTCCTGCGCCCCGAGGGCGAGGGCCGGCACGTCGGTCTCGGGCGTCACGAACAGGATCACGAGCGCGAACGGCCCCTCGCCCAGAGCCTCCGCAAGCCGCTCTGCGGCTGCGGGCACATCCCCGGGCAGATGGGCGCTCCGCACCAGCGGCGCGCCGTTCCGCTCCGCCGCGACCGCCCGCTCGCGCAGTCCTTCCATCGCCGTCCTCCCAGCCAGGAAGCCTAATCTGCCGCCCGCGCCACTGACAAGCCGTTCGACAGGGCCCGATGCGCGCGCCGCCGCCGCCCGACCGGCGCGACGCCCGGTCAGGAATTTTCCGGCATCAGGCTCGCGAAGCTCGCCTCCTGCACCATCAGCACGGCCTGGGTCCGGCTCTGGACGCCGAGCTTGCGCATGATGGCCGTGACATGGGCCTTCACGGTCGTCTCGGCGATGGTGAGGTCATAGGCGATCTGCTTGTTCAGCCGCCCCTCGCAGATCAGCTGCAGGATCTTCGCCTGCTGCCGCGTGAGCAGCGCGAGCCGCGCGATGGCTTCCTCGCGCTGGCTGGCGGGCGCGCCGGGCGAATGGGGCGTGAATCCCTCGGGCAGGTAGCTGCGCCCCTCGCGGATCGCATCGAAGGCCGCGCGGAACACCTCGCGGCGGGAGTGCTTGGGCACGAAGCCTGCCGCACCCGCCTTCAGCGCCGCCCCGATCACCCGGTTGTCGGCGAGGGAAGAGACCACCACCACCGGCACCGCGCCGAGGCTCGCCTTCAGACGGATGAGGCCGTCGAGCCCGTTCACGTCCGGCAGGTTCAGATCCAGCACCACCACATCGAACGCCGGTTGCAGGTCGAGCCGGGCCAGCGCCGTCTCCAGCCGGTCGGCGGATTCGATGTGGGTCAGCCCCGCCACCGCCTTGAGCGTCATCGACAGCGCATCGCAGAAGAGCGGGTGATCGTCGACGATCAGCGCGGACTGGAGCGGGCGGGAAGGTTCGATCATGGCGGTCCCATACGTCTTTTCACGAGGCTAGCACATCCGCCTGACCCGATAACCCGGCCAAAGGTCGAAGCACCCGCGCCCTTGCCGCTTCGGCGCGCCGGCCTGTGCCGGCCGGGGGCGCCCGGGAGTCTCCGCCCCCTGGCGCGCGGCGCCGCGCTTCCCATCGGGGCGGAGCGGTCCGTGCATCCTTCGGGCGGGAGGCCGGCCGGAGCACCGCTCCGCCGGCGGGGCTCGCCTTCTGCGGAGCGGTCGAGGGGAAGGCCCGGCGCGCCTTCCCTGTCCGTGGGGAAGGCGGTCCGCCGGGCGAGGCCGGGGCCCCGGGGCTCAGGTGATGACGTCGGGCTCCCGGCGGCCGGTGTGGCGCTCGATCCCCGCGATCTCATGCGCCGCGGCGATGATCGGGGCGAGCGCCTCCTGCGGGTCGAGATCCAGCCCCTCCGGCCCCGGCGCATAGCGCTCGAGATAGAGCCGGAGCGTCGCCCCCTCGGTTCCGGTGCCCGACAGGCGCATCACGATCCGGCTGCCGTCCTGGAACAGGATCCGCACGCCCTGCTTGCGGCTGACAGATCCATCCACCGGGTCGGTGTAGGCGAAATCGTCCGCCTCGGCGACCTTCAGATGGCCGTTGAAGGCGGCGCCCGTCAGCCCCGCGAGCTTGCCGCGCAGCTCCTCCATCATGGCGTCCGCCCGCGCCGTCTCGATCGCCTCGAAGTCGTGGCGCGAATAGTAGTTGCGGCCGAACTGCTGCCAGTGCGCCTCGAGGATCTCGCGCACGCTCTCCTTGCGCACGGCGAGGATGTTCAGCCACAGGAGCACCGCCCAGAGCCCGTCCTTCTCGCGCACATGGTCTGACCCGGTGCCGAAGCTCTCCTCGCCGCAGATGGTGGCGCGGCCCGCATCGAGCAGGTTGCCGAAGAACTTCCAGCCGGTCGGCGTCTCGAACTCCTCGATGCCGAGGGCCTCGGCCACCCGGTCGGCCGCGGCCGAGGTGGGCATCGAGCGGGCGACGCCCTTGAGCCCCGCCTTGTAGCCCGGCGCGAGATGGGCATTGGCCGCCAGCACCGCGAGACTGTCCGAGGGCGAGACATAGATCCCGCGCCCCACCACCATGTTGCGGTCGCCGTCTCCGTCCGAGGCCGCGCCGAAATCGGGTGCCTCCGCCGAGAACATCTCGTCCATCAGCGCCTTGGCCCAGGTCGGGTTCGGGTCGGGATGCATCCCGCCGAAATCGGGCAGCGGCGTGCCGTTGACGACCGTCCCTTTCGCCGCGCCGAGCCGGTTCTCGAGGATCTCGCTCGCATAGGGGCCCGTCACCGCGCACATGGCATCGAAGCGCATGGTGAAGCCGTCCGAGAACATCGCGCGGATCGCGGGGAAATCGAACAGGCTTTCCATCAGCGCCGCGTAATCGGCCACCGGATCCACGACCTCGATCTGCATGTCCCCGAGCGCGGTCCGGCCCACGACCGACAGATCCACATCCTGCGCCTCGAAGATACGGTATTCCGAGAGGGTCTTCGTGGCCTCGAAGATCGCCTCGGTCACGCTCTCGGGCGCGGGCCCGCCGTTCGGCGTGTTGAACTTCACGCCGAAATCCTCCTCGGGGCCGCCGGGATTGTGGCTGGCCGACATGATGATGCCGCCGTCGGTCTTGCGCAGGCGGATCAGGTGCGAGGCGGCGGGCGTGGAGAGGATGGCGCCCTGCCCCACGATCACCCGCGACGCGCCGTTGGCGGCCGCCATGCGCAGGATCACCTGGGCCGCGCGGTCGTTGAAATAGCGCCCGTCTCCGCCCAGAACGAAGGTCTTGCCGCGGGCTCCGCCGATGGCGTCGAAGATCGACTGGACGAAATTCTCGAGATAATGCGGCCGCATGAAGACAGGCGTCTTCTTGCGCAGGCCGGAGGTTCCGGGCTTCTGGTCGGAAAAGGGCGTGGTGGAAACGGTCTTGACGGTCATCCAGTCTCTCCAGGTGGTGCCGGCACGAAGACCAGCACGGAACGGGCCGGGGCTTCAAGCCCCGGCCGCGCGGGTTCGGGGCCGGCCTCGGGCCGCGTCGTGTCGAGCACGAGGCTCCAGCTGTCGGGGACGGGCGGCAGCGCCAGAGGCACGGCCTCGCCCGCGTTGAAGACGGCGAACACCGGGCTTTCGCCCGCATCCGGCCGGTCGGCATCCATGCGGATCTCGACGCAGAGGCATCTCATTGCGGCCGAATGCCAGTCCTGCGGGCCCGGCTCGCGCCCGTCGGGCAGGCGCCAGACCACATCGCGCAGACCGTCCGCCTCCCGGACCCGCCCGTGCAGGAAGCCCTTCTGCCGCAGCACGGGCAGGCTGCGGCGCAGTTCCGACAGGCGGGCGACGAAGGCCAGCATGGTCTCGTCGGGCCGGTCCCAGTCGATCCAGCCGATCGGATTGTCCTGCGCATAGGCGTTGTTGTTGCCTCCCTGGCCGTTGCCGATCTCGTCGCCCCCGAGCAGCATCGGCGTGCCCTGGGAAAGGAACAGGGTGGCGAGGAGGTTCCGCCGCCGCAGCGCCCGGGCGGCGAGAATTGCCGCATCCGTCGTCGGACCCTCGAGGCCCATATTGTCGGAATGATTGTCGTCGTGGCCGTCGCGGTTGTCCTCGCCGTTGGCCTCGTTGTGCTTGCGCGCATGGCTCACGAGATCGAGCAGCGTGAAGCCGTCATGCGCCGTCACGAAATTGACCGAGCTCGTGGCCGCGCGGCTGTGGTGGTCGAACCGTTCGGCCGAGCCCAGAAGCCTGCGGGCGAGATCGCCCGTCATGCCGCCCTCGCCGCGCCAGAAGCGGCGCACGTCGTCGCGGAACTTGTCGTTCCATTCGAGAAACGGATGCGGAAAGCCTCCCAGCCGGTATCCGCCCGGCCCCAGATCCCAGGGCTCGGCGATGAGCTTCACCCGCGTCAGCACCGGATCCTGCCGGATTGCGTCGAAAAAGGCGCCCTGCTCGTCGAACCCATCCTCCTCGCGCCCGAGCGTCGAGGCGAGATCGAAGCGGAAGCCGTCGACATGCATGACCTCGACCCAGTAGCGCAAGGAATCCATCACCAGGCGCAGCACCATCGGATGCGACAGATCGAGCGTGTTCCCGGTGCCGGTCATGTTGGCATAGCGCCGCCCGCCCTCGGTCAGCCGGTAGTAGCTCCGGTTGTCGATGCCGCGGAACGAGAGCGTGGGCCCCAGCTCGTCGCTTTCGCCGGTGTGGTTGTAGACCACATCGAGGATGACCTCGATCCCCGCCGCATGAAAGCGGCGCACCATGGCGGCGAATTCCCAGAGCGCGCCCTTGGCCAGATAGCGCGGGTCGGGCGCGAAGAAGCCCACCGTCTGGTAGCCCCAGTAGTTCGAGAGCCCCCGGTTCACGAGGAACCGGTCGTCGAGGAAGGCCTGCACCGGCAGAAGCTCGACGGCGGTCACGCCGAGCCGCGTCAGATGCTCGAGGACCGGGTCCGAGGCGAGCCCGAGGAAGGTGCCGCGCAGGCCCTCCTCCACCCCGGGATGGAGCGCGGTCAGCCCCTTCACATGGGCCTCGTAGATCAGCGTCTCGGTGAGCGCCCGCTCGGGCGGCGCGTCCGGCCCCCAGTTGAAATTGTGCCCCACCACCACCGATTTCGGCACGGCGAAGGCGCTGTCGCGGCTGTCGAACGACAGATCGGCGCGCGCGCTTCCAACCCTGTAGCCCATCACCGCGTCCGACCAGCGCAACCGCCCCTCGAGCTTGCGGGCATAGGGGTCGATCAGCAGCTTGTTCGGGTTGAACCTGTGGCCCTGCTCGGGCTGGTAGGGGCCATGGACCCGGTAGCCGTAAAGCTGCCCGGGCAGGAGGCCATTGACCTTCAGGTGCCAGATGTCCCCGTCCCGCTCGGTCAGCGGCAGCCGCAGGGCCTCGCGCCGCCCGTCGGGCGCAAAGAGGCAAAGCTCCACCTTCTCGGCATGAGCCGAGAAGAGCGCGAAATTCACCCCCTCGCCATCGAAGCTCGCGCCCAGGGGCCAGGGGCGGCCGGGGGCGGTGGCGAGGCCCGGCAGCCCGCCGGGCTGCGCCGCCGCTGTCACGCCATGAGCTCCCGGTAAAGCGCGGCATAGGCCGCGGCCGAGGTCTCCCAGCCCACCGGATGGCGCATCGCATTCCTCTGCACCGTCTCCCAGGCCGCGGGATCGGCATGGAGATGGATCAGCCTTCTCAGCGCCTCGGCAAAGGCGGGCGGCTCGGTCGGGTGGAAGGTGAGGCCCGTCGCACAGCCCGCGGCCATGGCGGCCGGATTGGCGTTGATGATCGTGTCGGCGAGCCCCCCGGTCAGGGCCACCACCGGAACGGCCCCATAGCGCAGCCCGTACATCTGCGTGAGCCCGCAGGGCTCGAAGCGCGAGGGCACCAGAACCGCATCGCCGCCTGCGAACATCAGATGCGAGAGCCCTTCGTCATAGCCGATCCGCACGCCGACCCGCCCCGGAAAGCGCACCTCGAGCTCGCGCATCGCCGCCTCGAGCGGCGCGTCGCCCGTGCCCAGCACCGCAAGCCCCCCGCCCGCGGCGATGAAGTCCGGCAGGACCTCGGGGATCAGGTCGATGCCCTTCTGATAGGTCAGGCGGCTCACGAGGATCGCAAGCGGCCCCGGCACCGACAGTTTGAACGCCCCCGACAGCACCGCGCGGTTCTCCGCCTTGGCCTTCAGGCTCGCGGCATTGTAGGGCCGCTCCTCGACCTCGGGCGACCAGATGTCGGTGTCGACCCCGTTCAGGATGCCCGTCACCTGCCCGGCCCGCTGGGCGATCACGCCCTGAAGGCCCATGCCGAACTCGGGCCGCATCAGCTCGCAGGCATAGGTGGGCGAGACGGTGGTGATATGGTCGGCCGACACCAGCCCCGCCTTCAGCGACGAAAGCCCGCCGTAATATTCGAGCGCGGCCGGATGGAACTCCTGCGGCGGCAGGCGCAGCGCCGACAGAAGGCTCGCCGGCGCCCAGCCCTGAAAGGCGATGTTGTGCACCGTCAGCACCGAACTCGCCCCGCCGCTGCCCCAATAGTCCATGTAGGCCGGCGTGAAGCCCGCCTGCCAGTCGTGCGCATGGACCACATCCGGCCGCCAGCCGTCCCCGAGCCCCTCGCGCGCGATCCGCGCCCCGATCCAGGAGAGCGCCGCGAACCGCTGGGCATTGTCGCCCCAGTCGCCGTCGGGCCCCGCATAGGGGCCGCCCTCGCGGTCGTAGAGATGGGGCGCATCGAGAAGCAGCATCTTCCGACCGGCCACCTCGCCCGCCATCACCCGCCCCGGGCCCCCGAAGAGATCCGCTTCGGCAAAGCCCTCCTCCATCTCCTCGAGCCGCCATTTCAGCGGCCGGTAGCAGGGCATCAGCACCCGCATCTCCCAGCCTTCCGCCGCCAGCGCCCCCGGAAGCGCGCCCACCACGTCGGCGAGCCCCCCGGTCTTCAGCAGCGGCACGCATTCGGAGGCCACCGACAACACCCGTCCGCGCGCCGTCTCCATCCTGTCCCTGTCCTTCATCCGCTTCCCGTGCCGCGGGCGATCCCGCCCCCGGCCTCTTTCACTCTGTCCAAATATCCCGCGGGGGTGCGGGGGCGCGAAGCCCCCGCCGGGGCCTCAGTTCAGCGCCCGCGCCCGGGCGTCGAGCATGTCCTGCGTCACCAGCACGATGCCGCCCTCCGAGCGGCGGAACCAGCGCGCATCTTCCTCCGCATCCTGCCCGATCACCAGCCCTTCCGGCACCACCACGCCGCGGTCGAGCACACAATTCGTCAGATCCGCCTTCCGGTTCACCGTCACATGCGGCAGCGCCACCACACGGCTCATCGACGAATAGCTGTGCGTCCGGCAGCCGGTGAAGAGGAGCGAGCTGCGGATCTCGCTGCCCGAGACGATGCAGTCGCCCGAGACGAGCGACGAGATGGCCGTGCCGCGCCGGTTCTCGCTGTCATGGATGAACTTGGCCGGCGGCACGATCTGCGAATAGGTCCA
Source organism: Cereibacter johrii (assembly GCF_001720585.1). GTDB lineage: Bacteria > Pseudomonadota > Alphaproteobacteria > Rhodobacterales > Rhodobacteraceae > Cereibacter_A > Cereibacter_A johrii. The sequence goes on from NZ_MABH01000133.1 coordinate 59,703, forward strand.
GATCGGCCATTCGCGGTCGTAGAGATCGAGCTTGGGCGTGAATTCGGTGAGGTCGATGTTGGCCTGCCAGAAGGCATCGATCGTGCCCACGTCGCGCCAGTAGGGCTCGGTCTCGAGGCCGGTCATCACGCAGCTGTCCGAGAAACGGTGCGCCATCGCCTTGCCGTTCTTCACGATGGCGGGGATCAGGTCGTGGCCGAAGTCGTGGCTCGAGTTCGGATCCGCGGCGTCCCGGATCAGCAGGTCGCGCAGGAACGCCCAGTCGAAGACATAGATCCCCATCGAGGCAAGCGCATGGGCCTCGTCGCCCGGGATGCCCGGCGGGTCGGCGGGCTTCTCGAGAAAGTCGGTGATGCGCAGGTTCGCATCCACATGCATCACGCCGAAGGCCGTGGCCTCGGCCCGCGGGACGGTCAGGCAGCCGATGGTCACATCCGCGCCGGTCTCGCAATGCTGACGCAGCATGATCTCGTAATCCATCTTGTAGACGTGATCGCCCGCGAGGATGATCACATACTTGATGTCGTAGCTGTCCACGATGTCGATATTCTGGGTCACCGCATCGGCCGTGCCCAGATACCAGCGGTTCTCGTCGACCCGCTGGCTCGCCGGCAGAATGTCGAGATATTCGTTCCGCTCCTCGCGGAAGAAGTTCCAGCCGCGCTGGATGTGCCGGATCAGGCTGTGGGCCTTGTACTGGGTGGCGATGGCCATCTTGCGGATGCCCGAATTCATCGCGTTCGACAGAGCGAAGTCGATGATCCGGGCCTTGCCGCCGAAATAGACCGCGGGTTTCGCACGCCGGTCCGTCAGTTCCTTGAGCCGGCTGCCGCGGCCGCCGGCCAGAACGAAGGCCATCGCCTGTGCGGTCAGCCTGAGTGGGGGTTGCGCCTTCATTCCGTCCTCCCGTGTCGCGGGTTGACCCCGCTCTTGAAGTGCCTGCTCCGGCCGGATCGGACTCGCCCCTGCGCAAGTCAGGCCCGCCTGAAGATCACCGTAGACAGCGGCAGGAGCGTGACAAGCGCCGATTGCATCCGACCCTGCCAGCTCCCGGGCTCAGAGAGGACGCGGCGGGACTTGCAACGGTTCCCGCCGGCGCGGATATCGGCAAGGGTCGGGCGTACTTCCCGCCCCTCCCGACCCCCGAAAGGCCGAGGCGTATCCACCATTCGACGGGGTGGAGCTCCTGCCGGCGCAGCCATCCTCGGAGGGCCTCGACCGTGCAGGCCGACCGTCAGGCCGGAGGTCCGTTCGGAAAGGACATCAAGTCGGGATGAACGAAGCCCCCTGTCGCCCGCAGGATCCACGGGATCGGGCGCAAGCCGGGGGCAGGATGACATGCCCTCGCCCGCCTCCGACTGCCGAGATGGGCCTTGCAGAGCGGGATCGGCGCTCCGATGTCGCGCCGCCCGCCGGCCATCACGCGCGTCGGCGAACTTGCCACATGCTGGAGATGCAGCTCGGCGGAGGAAGCGCCACCGCAGAAGCTGGCCCGAGGGCCTCGAACCTGTCGAGGGGTCATCGGTGCGCGGCGCCCCGTCCGAGGTGGACGTGGCCCACCTGCGACAGGCGCTCGCCTCCGGCTGATGGAGCCGACGGACGCGCCCTGCGCCCCTTTCCGATGCCCGTGCCGAAGCGTCATGGCGACTTCGGCACCGGGGGGCGTGCCCCCGGGCTAGTCCTGCAGGGCCGACTCCACCCCCCAGATATCCTTCATGTAGCCGCGGATCGTGCGGTCCGACGAGAAGAAGCCCGACCGCGCCGTGTTGAGCGCGGCCATGGTCAGCCAGCGCGCACGGTCCTTGTAGGCCGCATCCACCTCGGCCTGCGCGGCGAGGTAGGCATCGAAGTCGGAGGCGACCAGGAAATAGTCATGGTGCCAGACACGGTGCACGAGCCCGTGGTAGCGGTCGGCCTGCCCCGGGCTGAACTGGCCCTCGGCGATGGCCTGCAGCACGTTCTGCATGATCTGGCTGGCCTCGATGGCCTTGCGCGCGTGGTCGGGATCCTCGCGGCGCTTCATCACCTCTTCGGCCGTCAGGCCGAACAGGAAGAAGTTCTCGCGGCCGACCTCCTGCAGGATCTCGACATTGGCGCCGTCGAGCGTGCCGATGGTGGGCGCGCCGTTCATCATGAACTTCATGTTGCCGGTGCCCGAGGCCTCCTTGCCCGCCGTCGAGATCTGTTCGGACAGATCCGCCGCCGGCACCAGCCGCTCGGCCATCGAGACATTGTAGTTGGCGGGATAGACCACCTTCAGCAGGTCGCCCACCACCGGGTCCGCGTTGACGACCGCGGCCACGTCGTTGATGAGATGGATGATCTCCTTGGCCACGGCATAACCCGGCGCGGACTTGCCGCCGAAGATCTTCACCCGCGGCACCCAGCCCGCATCGGGATTGGCCCGGATCGCCTGCCACCGCGCAACCGTCTCGAGGATGTTCAGAAGCTGGCGCTTGTATTCGTGGATCCGCTTGACCTGCACGTCGAAGAGCGCATCCGGGCTCACCTTCACCCCGCAGTCCGCGCCGAGCCAGTTCGACAGCGTCACCTTGTTCTGCCGCTTGGCCACGTCGAAGGCGCCGAGGAAGCCCTGATCCGTCACATGCGGCTCGAGCCCCTTCAGCCGGTCGAGATCGTCCTCCCAACCCTCGCCGATCGTCTCGCCGATCAGCCGGGCGAGCGGCGGGTTCGCCATCTTCAGCCAGCGCCGCGGCGTGACGCCGTTGGTCTGGTTCACGATCTTCTCGGGATGCAGCCGGTCCAGTTCGGGGAAGAGGTTGGCCTTCACGAGGTCGGTATGCAGCGCGGAGACGCCGTTCACCTTGTGAGACATGATGAAGGCCAGCTCGCCCATCCGCACCTCATGGTGCTTCACGATGCCCACATAATGCGGGCGCGCCGGGAAGGTCCGGCGGTGCCACCCGTCGATCCGCTCCACGATCTGCATATGGCGCGGCAGCACGTTTCCGAAGGTGAAGGTCGCCCACCGTTCCAGCGCCTCGGGCAGGAGCGTGTGGTTGGTGTAGCCCAGACATTCCTGCGCAACGGGCAGCGCCTCGTCGAAGGTCAGCCCATGCTCGTCCACGAGAAGCCGGATGAGTTCCGGGCCTGCGATGGCCGGATGCGTGTCGTTCATCTGGATCGCCACATGCCGCGACAGCGCCCGCAGGTCGCCATGCCCGCTCTTGAAGCGGCGCAGGATGTCCTGCAGCGCGGCCGAGGTCAGGAAGAATTCCTGCTTCAGCCGCAGTTCCTTGCCCTGATAGGTCGTGTCGTCGGGGTAGAGCACGCGCGAGAGCGTGCGCGCGAGCGTCTCGGGCTCGGCCGCGGCCGTATAGTCGCCGCGATTGAAGCGCTCCAGATCGAAGAGCGTCGTGGGCTCGGCCCCCCAGAGCCGCAGCGTGTTGGCCCAGCGGCCCTGCCAGCCCACCACGGGCGTGTCGTGCGCGGAGGCCTTCACGGTCTCCGCCGGCACCCAGACCTCGCGGCCGTCGCGTGTCTCGACATGGCCCTTGAAGCCCACGATGTAGGTGGCCTCGGGCCGGTCGAACTCCCACGGGTTGCGCTGGCTCAGCCAGTCCTCGGGCGTCTCGACCTGCTGGCCGCCCTCGAACCGCTGCCGGAAGAGACCGTGCTCGTAGCGGATGCCGTAGCCGTAGGCCGGGCAGCCGAGCGTGGCCATCGATTCCATGAAGCAGGCCGCCAGCCGCCCGAGGCCGCCGTTGCCGAGCGCCGCGTCGGGCTCGTCGCCCACGATCGCCTTGAAATCCTGACCGAGCTCGGCCATCGTCCGCTCGGCCATCTCATGCAGGCCGAGGTTGATCGTGGCATCCTCGAGGATGCGGCCGATCAGGAATTCCATCGACAGATAGTAGACGCGCTTGCGATCCTCATCCCAGGTGCGGCGGGTCGAGGCGAACCACGGCTCCATGATCCGGTCGCGGATCGCGTAGGACAGCGCCATCCGCCAGTCATAGAGGCTCGCGTGCGGAGCATCCTTGCCCAGCGTGAAGGTGAGGTGGCGCATCACGTCGGTCTTGAGGACGTTCGGGGTCAGGCTCTGATCGTTCACGGGCATGGTCCGTAGCAAAGCTGTCCGGGGTGCCGGACGGCGGGGTTCGACGTGGTTTGCCGTGCCCCTGCGCTTGGGTCAAGCGCAGTGGTCCGGCATCGGCAGGAGGCCACACAAGCGATCCGCGCCCTTTCGGCGGGGCTCACAGCCTCCGGCACATCAGGATGAGCGCCCGGGTTCTGGTTCCGCCGGCACGCTGCACAGGTCTTCGCAAGGTGACGCTTGATCGTCCGATGGGCAAGTGCTCACATCAACTGCGACATTCGGATAGGGTTTCCCATCTTGACGCGCGGAGATCGCGCGGGGGTTGCAAAAGGGTGACACCTGCCGGCGCAGGAATGGGCATACCCGGCGCTCGGGCCCGGAAATGGGGCGCAGCCACAAGGGGCTGCGACAAATTGCTTGTGCCGGATACGACTTTTCCTCTCCCCTCGAAGGCTGCCGTCCGGGATCATGTCCGCGCCGGAACCCTGCGACTGCAGGGATTCGCGACAGCAAAGGCGAAAGGCAGCAGGCGATGCGACTGACCACCCGCACCAATCTCGCGATGAGGACGCTCATGTTCTGCGCGATCAACGAGGGACGCGTGGTGCGCAAGGCCGAGGTGGCGGTCGCCTGCAATGCCTCGGAGAACCATCTGGCTCAGGTCATTCACGGGTTGGCGCAGAAGGGGTTCCTGCGCACCGTGCGCGGGCGCTGCGGCGGCCTCGCCCTCGGCCGCCCGGCAGAGAAGATCGTGGTAGGCGATGTCTTCCGCACCTTCGAATCGAACCTCCCCTTCACCGAGTGCTTCTCGAAGAAGGAGAACAAGTGCCCGCTGACGCCCTCCTGCCGGCTGAAATGCGCGCTGAACGACGCGCTCGCGGCCTTCTACGGCACGCTCGACAAGCTCTCGCTGCGCGACATGGTGCAGGAAAACACCGAGCTCGAGGACCTGCTGAAGGTCGCCTGACGGCGTGAGGCCCGCGCAGCCGCCGCTAGTCCTGATCCGCGGCGCAGCAGACGGGGCCTGCCGAGAGCCCCTCGAGGATCGGGCAGTCCGGCCGGTCGTCGCCGCTGCAGGCGGACACAAGATGCGCCAGCGTCGTCTGCATCGCCTGCAGTTCCGCGATCTTCCCCGCAATCTGCGCAAGATGCCGCTCGGCCAGCCGCTTCACGTCGGCACTGGCCCGGCTGCGGTCCTCCCAGAGCGCGAGCAGCGTGCGGCATTCCTCGATCGAGAAGCCGAGCGAGCGCGCCCGCCCGAGAAAGGCCAGCTTGTGCAGATCGTCCTCGCGGAACCGGCGGTAGCCGTTCGCGTCGCGCATCGGCCGAACGAGGCCGATCTCCTCGTAATAGCGGATCGTTTTGGCCGGCAGTCCCGACCGTGATCCCGCTTCCTTGATGTTCATGCGGGGTCCCTCCGTTCCCTCTTCCGGCACAGGATCGGCACCGCCGCCTCCTGCCCCCTTCTCCTGCGTCCAGCGGGCCGCTGCCCGCTCTCCCGGTCCCGCGCGGCGGCTCACCGCTGCGCGGCCCGATCATCCGTGCGCGCCGGCCGCAGACCGCGTCACGCCCCAGCCTCCACCGCGGGCGCGCGGCGCAGGCGCAGCGCGTTCGTCAGCACGAAGACCGACGAGAAGGCCATCGCGCCCGCCGCGAGCATCGGCGACAGCTGCGGCCCGCCGAAGGGCACCAGCACCCCGGCGGCCACCGGGATCAGCGCCACATTGTAGCCGAAGGCCCAGGCGAGGTTCTGGCGGATGTTGCGCATCGTCCGGCGGCTCAGCGCCACCGCCGTGGCCACGCCCACCGGATCGCCCGACATGAGCACCACATCCGCGGCCTCGATGGCCACGTCGGTGCCCGTGCCGATGGCGATGCCCACCTCGGCCGCGGCAAGCGCCGGCGCATCGTTGATCCCGTCGCCCACGAAGGCCGCCCGGCCCATGGCCGTCACCTCCTCGACCTTGCCGCCGGGCAGGACGCCTGCGTGAATGTCCGAGATCCCGAGCTCCTGTCCGATGGCGCGCGCCACGCCCGGCGCATCTCCCGTGACCATCACGGCGGGCAGGCCCATCCGCCCGAGCGCCTCGACTGCCGCCCGCGCCGTGGGCTTCACCCGGTCGGCCACGCCGATCAGGCCCGCGATCCGGTCCTCGAGGGCGAGCCAGACCGGCGTCCGCCCTTCGGCCTCGAGCCGCGCCGCCTCGGGCCCGAGCGGGCCGGGATCCAGCCCCTCCATCATCCGGAGGCTGCCCACCCGCACGCGCCGGCCCGCGACGCGCGCCTCGGCGCCATGTCCGGGACGGGACGAGAAGCCTTCGGCCTCGAGCGGCGCGAGACCCTCGGCCGCGCGCCGGATCGCGCCCGCCAGCGGATGTTCCGACCGGGCCTCGACGGCCGCGGCCAGCGCCAGAAGCTCCTCGCGGGCCATCCCCTCGCCGGGAAGGACGTCCGTCACCTGCGGCCGGCCTTCGGTGAGCGTGCCGGTCTTGTCGAACCCGACCCGCTCGATCTCGGACAGCCGCTGCAGCGCCTCGCCCTTGCGGAAGAGCACGCCCAGCTCGGCGGCCCGGCCGGTTCCCACCATGATCGAGACCGGAGTCGCCAGCCCCATCGCGCAGGGGCAGGCGATGATGAGGACCGAGACGCCCGCGACCAGCGCATCGCCGAGGCCCGGCCCGAACAGGAGCCAGACGAGCACCGTGAGCGCCGCCACGCCCATCACCACGGGCACGAAGCGCAGCGTGATCCGGTCGACCAGCGCCTGCACCGGCAGCTTGGCGCCCTGCGCCTCCCCGACCATGGCCACGATCCGCGCCAGCACCGTATCGGCGCCGACCCGCGTCGCCCGCATGGTGAGGGACCCGGTGCCGTTCACCGTGCCTCCGGTGACATCGGCCCCCGCGGCCTTGGCCACCGGCAGCGCCTCGCCGGTCAACATGCTCTCGTCGACCGCGCTCTCGCCCGCCACCACCACCCCGTCGAGAGGAATGCGCTCGCCCGGACGGATGAGAAGGATCGCGCCGGGCCCGATGCTCTCGATCGGCACCTCGATCTCGGTGCCGTCGCGGCTGACCCGCGCCGTCTTCGGCTGGAGACGCAGGAGCCCCGCGATGGCGGCCCCCGCCTGCCCGCGCGCGCGCGCCTCCATGAGCCGGCCGAGCAGGATCAGCACGACGATCACCGCCGCGGCCTCGAAATAGACCGCGCGGGCGGTTGCAGGCAGAAGGCCCGGCGCGAAGGTCGCGACCGTCGAATAGGCCCAGGCCGCGAAGGTGCCGACGGCCACGAGGCTGTTCATGTCGGGCGCCCCGCGCAGGAGCGCCGGCACACCCTTGGCGTAGAAGCGTCGCCCGGGCCCTGCCAGCACGAGGCTCGTGAGCAGGAACTGCGCGATCCACAAGGTCTGCGTGCCGATGGTGCCCGCGACCCAGTGGTGGAAGGCGGGCACGAGATGGCCGCCCATCTCGACGAGGAACACCGGGATCGCCAGCAGCGCGGCGACAATGGCATCGCGCCTGAGCGTCCCCATCTCCTCGGCGCGGCGGTCCGGAGTATCGGCCGTCAGGGGGGATGCCGCAAATCCCGCCCTTGTGACGGCCTGCGCGAGGCCGGCGGCGGTGGCCGCGCCCTCCCAGAGCGTCACCTGGGCGCGGCGGCTCGCGAGGTTCGCCGTGGCCTCGATCACCCCCGGCTGTGCCTTCAGCACCCGTTCGACCCGGCCCGTGCAGGAGGCGCAGCTCATCCCCTCGACCGAGAGGGTGAGCCGTTCCCGCCGTGCCGGGTAACCCGCGCGCGCCAGCGCCTCGGCCAGAGCCTCCGGCGTGGCAGGATCGGCATAGCGGATGTCCGCGCTCTCGTCCCCAAGGCTCACCCGCGCCTCGGTCACGCCCGGCACCGCGGCGAGCACACGCTCGGTTCGCGCCACGCACGAGGCGCAGCTCATCCCTTCCGGGTGCAGACGCAGGCTCCGCAGGTCCGTGCGGATCGGCTGGTGATCGGTCATGGCAGTCTCCTTGCCACCCAAGATGGGGCTTCCCACAACTGGAAGGTCAAGGGCCATCCGGGCTGCGCCGGAATTTTCCTGTCGAGGGGTGAAGGGCGCTTGACCTTGCCCCGGTGGAACGCCTTCTTCTGCCGGAAAAGGAGACATTCATGACCAAGCTGTCCATCCCCGACATGTCCTGCGGCCATTGCCGCGCCTCGATCGAGGGCGCTCTCGCACCGCTTCCGGGTTTCGAGGGCATCCGCTTCGATGCCGAGGCCCGCACCGCCGAAGTCGAAGGCCCCGTCTCCGAGCGGACGCTGCTCTCCGCGCTGGAGACCATCGGTTTCCCGGCGCAGGTCGTGCGCTGACCTGCACTACGGGTGACAACAGAGGGGCCGCTCCCCGGCCCCTCGGGCGCGCCTGAGCCGCAAGGCGCGGAGACCCTCCGCAAGAACCGGCGCCGTCCGTTGCAGCCGGAGAAGGCTCTCGCGGGCGCCGCCGTCCCGTCAGCCCGCGCTCCGGCACGGGCCCGCGCTCGCTGTCCTTTCGGCCCGATGTGCCACCGGATACGCCTCACAATTCCGGCATTCCGTATGCGGCCCGCCGCTTCACGATGCCGTGCGCGAGGATTCTCTGCACGTTGTCTGCCACCCGCCCGACTCGCCCCCTGCGTGTCGGGCCATCACCGCTTGTTTCAGGATTTCGCCTTTTGCGACAGAACTGTGGCAGGACGTGGCCAAAGCGGCGCAACTTTGCTCAACTACAGTATTCGCTCGCATACAATGGCCTTGTCCGACTCGGAGCCCAGGCATAGATGAGAGTGAATGTGTCATGTTGACGCCATCGGCCCGCGGGAGGGCGATGAACCGCCGGCCGGGGCACAGCGTTGTAACTCAGTAACCTGAACGACAATCGGAGCAGAACAATGACTCAGGAAGCCTCACCCGTCCAGCCGCAGCAGGGCAGCACGCCCGCGTCGCCGCAGATGGGTGGCGCCGAAACCGTCCGCCGGCCCGATCCGGCGCGTCCGGTGTTCAACGACTGGGCCTCGATCTGAGCGACCCCAGGCGGAAGAAAAGGGGCCGGCGCCTGCGCCGGCCTTTTTCTTTGTCGGTAGGACGTCCGGTCCCGAATAGCCCCAGGCGAGGCGCAAAGGCCGACCTACCGGGCAGCTCAAGCGGATAACGGCGCGGATCTCCCTCCCGATGAATAAGGCCGGGACGAGCCCGGCCTTTTTCATGCGTGGAAGTCTCCGGGCGGAGGCGCGGGGGTCGAGCCTCCCGCGCCCGCCGCAGGCCTCAGCCGACGAGTTCGAGACCCGAGAAGAAGAAGGCGATCTCTTCGGCCGCGGTCTCCGGCGCATCGGAGCCGTGGACCGAGTTCTCGCCGACCGACAGCGCGAATTCCTTGCGGATCGTGCCGGCATCGGCATTGGCCGGGTTGGTCGCGCCCATCACTTCGCGGTTCTTCGCGATGGCGCCTTCGCCTTCCAGCACCTGCACGACCACCGGCTCGGAGGCCATGAATTCGGTCAGTTCGCCGAAGAAGGGGCGGTCCTTGTGGACGCCGTAGAACTTCTGCGCCTGGGCCAGCGACAGGTGAATGCGCTTCTGCGCCACGATGCGCAGGCCCGCTTCCTCGAACTTGGCGTTGATCTTGCCGGTCAGGTTGCGGCGGGTGGCATCGGGCTTGATGATCGACAGGGTGCGTTCGATGGCCATGAAGGCTCTCCTCGGAAGGGTGTAACTCTGGGCGCGGGCCTTACCATGGGCGCCTTCGCGACAAAAGGGGCAAAGGGGCGGCCCCGCGGCGTTGACAGCCCGAGCGGGGCGGTCCATCACCCTGCCCATGCTGCGCATTTCGGACATCTCCTACTCGGTCGAGGGACGGCCGCTCTTTCAGGGCGCCTCCGCCACGATTCCCACCGGCCACAAGGTCGGCCTCGTCGGCCGCAACGGCACCGGCAAGACCACGCTCTTCCGGCTGATCCGGGGCGAGCTCGCGCTGGAAGGGGGCGAGATCGCCCTGCCCGCCCGCTCGCGCATCGGGGGCGTGGCGCAGGAGGTGCCCTCCTCGTCGACCTCGCTGCTCGACACGGTGCTGGCCGCCGACACCGAGCGCGCCGCGCTGATGGAGGAGGCCGAGACCGCCACCGATCCGCACCGGATCGCCGAGATCCAGCATCGTCTGGCCGATATCGACGCCTGGTCGGCCGAGGGCCGCGCCTCGGCGATCCTGAAGGGGCTGGGCTTTGACGCCGAGGCGCAGCTTCGCCCCTGCTCCGACTTCTCGGGCGGCTGGCGGATGCGCGTGGCGCTGGCGGGCGTCCTGTTCGCCCAGCCGGACCTGCTCCTGCTCGACGAGCCCACGAACTACCTCGACCTCGAAGGCGCGCTCTGGCTCGAGAGCTACCTGCAGAAATATCCGCATACTGTGCTCATCATCTCGCACGACCGCGGGCTCCTGAACCGCGCGGTGCAGGGCATCCTGCATCTCGACCAGAAGAAGCTGACCTACTGGACCGGCCCCTACGACCAGTTCGCCCGCCAGATGGCCGAGAAACGCGCCGTCCAGGCCGCCGAAGCCAAGAAGCAGGAGGCCCGCCGCGCCCACCTGCAGAGCTTCGTCGACCGGTTCAAGGCCAAGGCCTCGAAGGCGGTGCAGGCCCAGAGCCGGGTGAAGATGCTCGAGAAGATGACGCCGATCACGCCGCCCGAAGAGGCGAAGCGGCAGGGCTTCACCTTCCCCAAACCCGAGGAACTGTCGCCGCCCATCATCACGATGGAGGGCGTTTCGGTCGGCTATGACGGCCCGCCCGTGCTCCGCCGCCTGAGCCTGCGGATCGACCAGGACGACCGGATTGCGCTGCTCGGCCGCAACGGCGAAGGCAAGTCCACCCTGTCCAAGCTGCTCGCGGGCAAGCTCGCGGCGCAGGAGGGGCGGATGGTCAGCTCCTCGAAGCTGCGCATCGGCTATTTCGCCCAGCATCAGGTGGACGAGCTGCATGTCGAGGAAACGCCGCTCCAGCATGTGATGCGGCTGCGCCCCGACGAGGGCCAGCCGCGGCTGCGCGCCCGGCTCGCGGGCTTCGGGCTGATGGCCGATCAGGCCGAGACCGCCGTGGGCCGGCTGTCGGGCGGCCAGAAGGCGCGGCTATCGCTGCTCCTCGCCACCATCGACGCGCCGCACCTCCTGATCCTCGACGAGCCCACCAACCACCTCGACATGGAAAGCCGCGAGGCGCTGGTCGAGGCGCTCACCGAATATTCCGGCGCCGTGGTCCTCGTCAGCCACGACATGCACCTGCTGGGCCTCGTGGCCGACCGGCTCTGGCTGGTGAAGGGCGGCGCCGTGGCCCCCTTCACCGAGGATCTCGAGGCCTATCGCCGCCAGCTTCTGGCGGGCGACGAGCCGCCGCCCGAGAAGAAGGCCGAGAAGCCCGCGCCGAAGGCCGCGAGCCGCGAGGAAAAGCTCGCGCTTCGCGCCGAGGTCCGCCGCTGCGAGGACCGGCTCGGGAAGCTGAACGAGATGCGCGACAAGCTCGCCGCGAAGCTCGCCGATCCCGCGCTCTACGAGCCCGAGCGGCTGAGCGAGATGGAGGTCTGGCAGAAGAAATATGCCGAGGTGATGGAGGGACTCGACCGGGCCGAGGCGCTGTGGCTCACCGCGCAGGAGCGGCTCGAGGCGGCGGGCTGACCCATGATCGAGACGAGCTTCCTCATCACCGCCTTCGCCACGCTCTTCGTGGTGGTGGATCCGCTGGGGCTGGTGCCGCTCTTCATCGCGCTGACGCCCGGCATGACGCGCGAGGAGCGCCGGGCGATCGGCCTTCGGGCCTGCTTCGTGGCGGTGGGCATCCTCACCACCTTCGGCCTTCTCGGCGAGGCGGTGCTGGGCTTCATCGGCATCTCGATGTCCGCCTTCCGCATCGCGGGCGGGATCCTTCTGTTCCTCACCGCGCTCGACATGCTGTTCGAGCGCCGCACCCAGCGCCGCGAGGGCCAGACGGCGGCCGAGCACGACCACGATCCGTCGGTCTTCCCGCTCGCCATCCCGCTCATCGCGGGCCCGGGCGCCATCGCCTCGATGATCCTGCTCGTGGGATCGGCCGAGGACTGGACCGGCGTTCTGGCCGTCCATCTGGTGATGCTGGTGACGGTGGCCTCGGCCTTCCTTCTGTTCCTCGTCGCGGGCCCGCTCGAGCGGCTTCTGGGCCGGATCGGCACGCTCGTGATCACCCGGCTGCTCGGCATGCTGCTCGCGGCCCTCTCGGTGCAGTTCGTGATCGACGGCATCCGCGGCTCGGGCCTGCTCGGCTGAGCAGGCGCGAGGCTGCCCCGATCCCGCGGCGGCCCTCGTCTCTCCCGCGGCCCCTCCCCGAAGGGCGCCTCTCACGCCGCGAGGCTGCGGCGCGCGGACCTCGCCCCGG
>NZ_MABH01000134.1 GCF_001720585.1 Cereibacter johrii
CGGGCCCGCGCGAGGGCCCGGGGGCCGGGGGGTGCGGCGCCCGCCTCTTCCCCCTCGCCCTCCCCCTCGACGCCCCGCATCCAGGGCGGCAGGGCGCCGCGCATCATGCTCTCGTGGTGGCGGATCGCCTGATCGATGCGCTCGTAATAGAAGAGCTGCCCGTCGTGGAGCACCGCCCCCGAGCGGCAGAGCTTCTTCAGAAGCTGCATGGAGTGCGAGACGATCACCGCCCCGCTCTCCTCCAGCCGCGCGCGCAGGATCGCATTGCTCTTGGCGCTGAAGGCCGCATCCCCCACCGCCGTCACCTCGTCGATGAGATAGGTGTCGAAGGGCACCGCCATCGAGATGCCGAAGGCCAGCCGCGAGCGCATCCCCGAGGAATAGCTGCGCACCGGCAGGTGGAAATGCTGGCCGATCTCGGCGAAGTCGCGCACGAAGGCGATCATCGCCTCGGTATCGACGCCGTAGAGGCGGGCCACGAAACGCACGTTCTGCGCTCCGGTGAGCTCGGGGTGGAAGCTGCCCGAGAAGCCCACCGGCCAGGAGATCGTGCCGCTCGAGAGGATCTCGCCCGTGTCGGGCAGCATGGTGCCCGCAAGCATCCGCAGGAGGCTCGACTTGCCCGCCCCGTTGCGCCCCAGAAGCCCCACGCTCTCGCCCGTGGGGAAGGTGAAGTTCAGGTCGCGCGCCACCACCTTGCGCGTCCCGTTCAGGACGTAGCTCTTCGAGACGTTGCGCAGCTCGATCATGGGCGGCCCTTCGCGCTCAGCGCCGGTCGCGCACGCTGTAATAGATCAGCATCCCGATCGCCCAGAGCATGAGAGCGAACCCGCCGATCATCAGCGTGAGCAGGCCGCGCTGCGGATAGAGCGACCGCTCGGCGAGGGTCGGCCGGACATAGGTCGCGAGATAGCGGCTCATCCGCTGCGCCTCGGCGATGGCCGCATCGTGGTTGGTGAGCGCCGCGATATAGGCCTTCTCGGCGAACTCGAGATCGACGGTCAGCCGCTCGAATTCGGCGATCATGGTGGAATAGTTGCTGGCTCCGGTGCCGGTGCCGCCGCCCAGGCCGAACTTCTCGCGCTCGCGCTGGATCAGCTCCTCGATCACCCCGATGCGCCGCTCGTTCTGGGCAATGCGCGGGTCGCTCGGCTGGGTGGTCTGGCGCAGCAGGTTGAGATCGATGCTGGCCGCCGCGAGCTGCTGCTGGAGCGTGTTCAAAAGGCCCATCTGGGCCTGGATGTCGGCCGAGGGATCGACGATCTGGGTGCGCGAGCGGAACTCGGTCATGGCCACCCGCTGCACGCGCAGCCGCTCGACCGCATTGTCGAGCTCCTCGCGCGCATAGCGCGTGGCATCGGCCCGGGCGATGGCCGACAGGTCGTTGATCGTCCGGGTGGATTCGTCGAGGATCGCCTGGGCCACCGCCTGCGCGTCCTCGGGCGTGAAGGCATGGACGCGCAGCTCGATCAGCCCGGTGGTGCTGTCGTAGCTGACCCGCACCATGCCCTGCCAGTAATCCACCAGATCCTCGATCCCGCCGTCGGGGTCGAAGCTGAAGACCGGATCGAAGCCGGGCTTCGAATAGATCGCGCGCAGGTCGATCCGCTCGTTGATCCGCTGCACCAGCTCCTGGCTCTGGATGAACTGGTAGAGGATGTCGGAATCCGAGGCCGAGCCGCCGCCGGTGAGGCCGAAGCTGCTCAGCCCGCCCAGAAGGTCGAGCGCCGAGCCCATATCCTCGGTGCGGACCGAGAAGCCCACGGTCGAGGTATATTGGTCCTCGGCGATGGCGAAGAGATAGAGGCCGGAGGCGAGGGTCGGGGCCAGCACGAGGCCGAGGAAGCTCGCGAGCAGGCCGTGGTGGCGCATCCGGCGGTGCTGGCGCGGCTCGGCCATGCGCCGGGCCGGATCGACGGGCTCCTCGGGCCCAACACCCACGAGGCGCTGACCGCCTGGGCCTCGGGGCCGGTGCGGACCGCCGTCGACCGGCTGCCGCTGCCGGGCCATGCTGTGGCCGATGCCCAGGGCGCCTATCCGCGGCAGGAGTCGGTCGCGACCTTCTATGGCGTCGCGGGCGGTCCCGACTGCACCGCCGGGATCGTCGATCTGCCGATCCCGTTCCGCCTCGCCTGGGATCTCGACACGAGCATCACGAGCTTTCGCTGCCACAGGCTGGTCGCGGCGCCGATGACGCGGATCTTCCGCGAGGCGGTCGCCCACTACGGCGCCGCCCAGTTCGAGCGGCTGCGGCTGCACCTCTTCGGCGGCTGCTTCAACCACCGGCCCATGCGCGGCGGCTCGGCCCTCTCCATGCACTCCTGGGGGATCGCGGTCGACCTCGACCCCGAGCGCAACCCGCTCCGCTGGGGCCGCGACCGGGCGAGCTTCGCCGCGCCCGCCTATGAGCCCTTCTGGACCATCGTCGAAGCCGCCGGCGCCACGAGCCTCGGCCGCGCCTGCAACCGCGACTGGATGCACTTCCAGTTCGCCCGCCTCTGAAGGAGAGAGCCCATGTCCTCGATCATCGTCCTCGCCCTCGCCCCCTGCTCGCTCGCCTTCATCCTGCTCGTCGGCTGGCCGCTGGTCGCTGCACTCGCCCGGGTGGCCGCTTTGCTGATCTCGTCCGCTATCTTTGTCACACTCGCCGCGCCCGCCGCCGCCTCGACAGGCAGCGATCTTCTGACCGCGCTGACGCCAAGCCTCCTCGAACTCGCGGGCGTGGCGCTGACTGCGCTGATCGGGTTCGCGACCGTCCGCTTCCAGCGCTGGACCGGGATCCAGATCGAGGCGCGGCACCGGGAGGCGCTGCACTCCGCGATCATGACCGCTGCACGGGTCGCCGTGGCGCGTGGTCTGCCTCGCGAGGTCGCGACCGAGTTTGTCTCCTCTTACGTCCGCGCCTCAGTGCCCGTGGCACTGAAGCGCCTGTCCCCCTCGGTTGAGACGCTCGACGCGCTTGTCCGCTCTAAGCTCCTCGAGATCGCCGAGCGCTGAGCATCCCGTCCGCCCGGGGCGCGGCAACCGGCCGCGCCTTTCGGCCACGTGCTCCAGCTCCAGACTCATTCCCTGGAGCATCTTGTCTTATCGCCATGCGTGTTCGTCAGCCTAAGGATAGCGCCACGGCAGCTCATCCTTCAAAAGGCGATCAGCTCAACCTCTTGTCCAAAACTCTATAGCCGGCATTATTCCCCTCCCACTCCAGAACTTTTGAATATATGGCCAGTGATCGAAAGTCCCTGTCGTCGAAGCTCATCCTTATGTGAGACTCTATCTCACTTCCCCACGTCTGAGGCCTTTTACGTGAACCAATCTCTGCCATCAGCATCTTTCCAAGTGCGCAGCATAAGTCGTGACCATTCGTCATTTGCAGGTCAGGCTTCGGCGTCTCCATCTCCTTGCAAATTTCTATTTCCATCCAATCGTGCCTCGAGGCGTCGACGGAACCATTTGCAGTTAGGGAATTTAGGTAGTCACGCAATAAATCCCTCCCACTGTCAAAAAACTCAGATACATCCACCCCAGAGGTTCGGAATTGAAAAACGCGCTTTACGCCGAGAAGCCGGGCGGTTGATATCGGACGCAGAGCTGTATGGATCATGTTCAGAATTTGGTTAGCCCCCCCCAGCGCAGCAACTTTGGCTTCATCCGCAACCTCATCGAGATATCGTACTGTTGCACCAGTATGAAGCCAATCTGAATCTAGGTCATGCCCAAAGGATCTGACAATATTTACATTTTTTTCCTGCAAGCCCAAGACGCTTCTAAAGTCTCGATCCAGTATAGCAAGCACCCCCTTGGCGCCCCGTTGGATTAGGATTTTTATTGCCCCCTCTGCTTTTCTGACCGACTGGCAGTTGACCAATGAGCAAGCACTTTCATCAATGAAATTTTTAAACCTTTTTATGTCTGTTTTACCCTCCAGAAGCAAGGTTGCCCCTTTGTGAACCATTCTCTCCATTATTACTTCTTGAGCAATGTCGCGCTCGTCCATGAAGGCAGTAATCGAAATCACTCGGAACGATCTCCCACGCCGAAAACGTCTCCCAGCTCAACGACGATGTCTTCCCAGTGACTAATTAGCTGAGGCGAGTGCGTCGCCAGAACCACGTCGAAGGAATTCAGCTCAATAATATTTATTAGATCTGCGACAAACTTCTTCTGCCATGCCACGTGAAGAGACAACTCAGGTTCATCTATAAGTATGAGCGAGTTCTTCTGTATCTCAAAAAGAAGCTCAAAGAACAAAACAAGCTGATGCTGCTCGCCGGAAGACAACTTATCAACTGGAATTTCTCCGGATTGCGCCTTTACAAAAATGCCGTGATCTCTGTCTACCGAAACCGTCTTCGTCGAGAATCTTTGCGATATCAGCTTTTTGAATAGATTAATTCGAGAGAGAAGCGGATCAAGTGTTTCTAGCTTCTTCTGTGTATCCACGGCATACATCTGCAAGACCCTCGCGACCGCCGGATCGAGCGTGCCGGTTGGCAGGGCAACTGGGTCATCCACCTCACTATTGAGAATTCCTGCCGACATAAGCTCTTTGCGCTTTGCATCCAACTCTATAAGCTTCGATGTTAAATCAACGTGATTGCTCTGCCCCCCCTCCAAAATCACCCGCCTCGGGAATGATCTATCTAGCGTCTGAGAAAATGCGGCATAAGAGTTTATTTCAGATGATATAATGTTCTTAAGAGACTTAGCCTTCTCATTGATTGCAAGTTTGGAGCGCTGCTCATGACGCGGCTTATAGTATCGCTCTTCGATCTCGTCCGATATAACCAGCAGTCTCTGCGTCTCGATAAGCCGACAATCTATCGCTTTTGAATATGCAAGAATGTCAGGATGGATATCACCCCAAAGACCCGTCCTTATGCTCTCCGGCAAGCTATCCCCAAAGGCTTCTACTGCCTCTTGGAGGTCATAG
This sequence comes from Cereibacter johrii, assembly GCF_001720585.1. Classification (GTDB taxonomy): domain Bacteria; phylum Pseudomonadota; class Alphaproteobacteria; order Rhodobacterales; family Rhodobacteraceae; genus Cereibacter_A; species Cereibacter_A johrii. The sequence goes on from NZ_MABH01000134.1 coordinate 4,931, forward strand.
ATATCACCGGTGCGATCATGCCGCCACCGCGCGTCACCAACTCGACTTAGAAACGGCAAGTATCTTTCGATCGACGCCTGCCTTCTATCTGTGATCACCTTCGGGATCCACTTTGCTTTTACCTTTCCCGATGCATCGTGCAGGCGAATCTCGAGTGACTTTCTATTCTCCGCCCGGGCCGGTTCGGCATTATCTGTATGGCGCTTGGATATTGTAATTTTACATTCGTCTGAGAACGTGTATGTCAGCTTGGTGAACTGCACGCCAAGCATCAGGGTCCACTTTCGGGAAAAGAACGCTGCAATTAGACGAAGGCATAGGGTCTTCCCCGAGCCATTAGGCGCTATGATCGCCGTAACCCTCTTTTCGAGGTTTATCGGGATTTCGTAGTTGTATTCACCAAAAAGCTCGGAGACAGAGAAGTTTCTCAGCTGAACTTCTTCCAATGGACTTACCTCTTATGGCTAGGTACGACGATCATACTGTTCCCCTGTCAGCAAGCAAGGCACCATGCGGTGGTTAGCCGCCCTGATGAGGCGGCTAACCCTGAGCCTCTTAGCCTGCCCCTTGGCCCGTTACTTCATGGAACATGCTCGCTGGCTGCAGGCGTTAGCGGGGCCCTAACTGGTGCGGTGGCTTCTGCGTCGGAAGTACTCCAGCTGGATCGTCGTCCGCTGCTGCGCTTTTCATCGAGTATCGTCACCTACCACGACCGACCGCCTCCATGTTCTCTTGGAGTTTCTCCACACCGGCATCAGTCAGCTTTGACTGTGCTGCGTAACTGCCAGCGAGCGTGCCGCAGTCTATTGTTTGGAAAGTCCGCTTCTATGGCATGCTGCGTCCGCCAAGCAGCGGAGGCGCGTGTCCGCTCACCGCCCATTGCGAACGCGGCCGCGCGCTCGGCATGCAAGGCAGCTTGGGGCTAAGTTCGCGAGTCTGAGAGGGGCTGGGCCCAAGCCGCCTCCGCCTCAGCGCGAGCGGCCGCTCGGTTCAGGACGAGGGCATACCTTAGCTCTCCGCAACGCCCGCCAAGAACATCCTCACCTCGTTCGCGCTTCGCAGTCGGAAGAGGACTGGCACAGGCGTGTTTCCCCCCTCGCGACCGCTCGATCCATTCGGCAGTACAGCGAATATGGTCGATGTGAATGACCGGCATACGTCGCGAACGCGCGTACAGGGAACAGCCGCAGCGCCTCTGGAGCCAGTTTCGACGTTTTACAGCCGGCCCTTTAGGTCATTGATTTCTTACTGGCCTAGGGAAGACCCATTTACAGAAATTCCTAAGCAAAATCAGCGCTTTCACAGGTCCCGCCGGGGTTACCACCCGAGCGCCTGCTCGGTGGCGGCATGCCTCAAGTCTGAAGATGCTAGCCGAGCACTAAGCCGATGCGAAAAGCGGTCTCGATCGGCCTATAAGCCAACCTGCCCCAGCCAGCGGCCAAGGGCCGCACGGCCGCGGTCGGCATCGATCACCCCGCTCCTAACTCATTGATCCTGCTAAAGCGCAGTCGGCCGAATCGTGGAGCACCGCTGCATTGATTGACCTGGCTCATAATCGCAAGGTCGCGACCAAATGGGGGCCTTGCTCATGGCGCCCCCTCGCCACCATCGGTTTCCAAGCACTTAGACAGAATCGCCGCCCTCGGGCCCGCGCCGTTTTACAGCGCGTTTTACAGCGGGCGTTCCGACTCCGTGCTTTTCGAGCTTCGCCACGGCGGATTCCCCGAGGCGCCGATCCCGCCCGAGATAGTGCTTCGACAGGATCCCCTCGGCATCTTTCAGGCTGTGCCCGGTGAGCGCCGCGATCTCGGGGACGCTGCAGCCGGCGAGGGCGAGGAAGGTGACGGCCGTCCCCCGAAGATCGTGAAACGTCACGCCCTCGATGCCGGCCGAGGCCTGCGCCTTGCCGAAGCTCGTCTTGAAGCCGTCGCTGGTCCAGGGCTGGCCACGCGAGGTCTCGCAGATGGTCAGGGTCCTCCGCCGCCCCCTCGCCCCCTCAATCGCCTCGCGCAACGGCTGAGCCACCGGGATCAGCATGTGCCGGCCCGTCTTGCTCTGGCGCAGCCGAATCGCCTTCCCATCGTAGGCCGTCCAGGTGAGCTGGAGGATGTCGACCTGACGCTGCCCGGTCCAGATCGCCAGCAGGAACGGCAGGCGCACCGGCCCCGGCGCCGCGGCGAGGAAGGCCGCGATCTGCGCCTCGGTCCAGATCGCGTCGGCGCGTGAGCCGGCATAGAGCCGGCCGGGCTTCTCGCAGGGGTTCACCGGGATCTTTCGCCGGTCGTGCGCCCAGGACAGGATCCGGGCGAGGACGCTGAAGGCATAGTCGGCGCTGCGCTTGCTCTTCTGCGCCAGCCGGTCGCGCCAGTCGAGGAACTCGCCCCGGACGCGCGGATCGGCCAGAGCCTGCACCGGCATGTCGCCGAAGTCCGCCTCGATCTGGCGGATATGGCGAACGTAACCCTTCCAGGTCGCCTCGGCGAGATCGGTGAAGGCCGGCGTCTTCTGGTAGGCCGTGATCAGCGCTTGCAGCGTGCCGTCGTGATGCACGGGCCGGTCCCGCGTCGCGTGGGCGGCGTTGTAGGCCGCCACGAACTCGGGGCTTCCGGGGGCCGCGTCGATCCTCGGGCCGCCGCGCCACGCATAGTGGTAGACGGCGATCTTGCCGCTCGCCAGCTTGCGGCGGACCTTATGAACGCCCTTCAACTCGACCTTCACGTTTTGCCTTCCATGCTCCGAATGCGTCGTCGACCGGCGGTGCCTTCGTGCTCTCGCGGATCACGATGCGCCCGTCCGGCATGATCTCGCAGGCCCCGACATCCATGCCGGCATTCTTCGCCGCGCGGATCGCGCGGGTCAGATCGACCTGACGGAATACGGATCGCGTCATGCCCCCTGCCCTCCCGCTTCCCTCCGTGCCGCCAGATCCGTGTCGGCCCGGCATGGGAGGAGCGCGACGCCTCGACACAACGGGACGGCTCGTTCGCGTGCTACAACGGGGCGGTGCAGGTGCGGTGAGGTGCGTATGGAGCCGGTCTTCAGTCCGATCATGATGGCGTTTGGCGTGACGCTCGTTGTCGGCATCTCCGCCCTCGCCTTTCTGAAGACCAAGCGCAGGTTCGGCGGCAATGTCGCGCTCATCGGCATCTTCGCGGCCACGATTGCCCTGATCGCCGCCGCCGCTCTTTTCAAGGTCGAGCGCGATGCGCAGGCGGCCGGTTTCGAGAACTGGTCAGACCGGCAGGCCGCTGCGGCCGCCGGCATCACCGACCCACAGGCGTGGAAGCAGAAGCGCGCGCAGGCCGAGACTGCCACCGCCTCCGAGGATCCAGAGCGGATCGCGGCAGAGCGGGAGCAGGCAGAGGCCGCGGAGGCCGAGCGGGAGAAGGCGGAGGCGAAAGAGGCCGCAGAACGCCGTTTTGCCCCGCACTGCCTGAACCCCCAGGACGGATCGCACCCGGAGTTCGTGAGCGCGGTCAAGGCCCGGCTGCGCAACCCTGACAGCTTCGAGCACCTCGAGACGCGCGTGCTTGAAGTGGACGAGGAGGGCAGGAACATCATGGTCATGGCCTTCTGGATGCGGGACCGCTTTGGCGAGAAGAAGATGGAGACCGCCTTGGGGAGCTTTTCCAACAAGACCTGCGGGTCCTTGGCCGTCGAGTTCCGGGAGTAGGGCACGGTCTGCATGGGCTGCGGCTCGATCTCTGTAGACCTGTCGCAGGCCTTCCGCGCCTCAACCGCGCTGTTGCCCGCAACGGCGAGCCTGGTCGCCCCTCACGCGGGGGCGTGGATCGACCCGAACCCCGATCTGCTCCAGTTGGTCCTCGACAGACGCGAGTCGGCCGGGAGCCCCCGCTCCGCGTGGCACAGATCAGACACGAGGACCGCCACCTCGGCGCTCCCAGTCCGATCGCCGATGCAGCGGGGATCGCGCGGCTGATCTAGGCGGCCCCGGAGTTGGTCAAGAAGACCCTCGCTGCCTGATGATCCCTAGACAGCCTATGCGGGACCATTGAAAGCCCGAACAGGAAGCGCGAAAAGCCCGCCGGCCCTGCCAGACAGGTTAGACTGGATGCCGCGTCAGGATCACGCGACACATACGGCAAAGGAGCGCAGGAACCAACGGCGGATATCGAGGTTGAACCGGCGCGGCAGTCTGACCCGTCCTCCCCACACCTTCCCCTCCATTGAAGTCGCCCGGCGCGGCGCCGAGAGTTTCAGCATGTTCGAAAAACTGACCGAGGCGCCGGATCCCTACATCCTCGTGCTCATGAGCTTCGGCGTGCTGATCGCGCTCGTCGCGTGGCTGCCGCTGGCGCTGCGTCGGCTTCCCCTGTCGCTGCCGATCGTCTGCATCGGGCTCGGCGTGATCCTGGGGGCGATGCCCTGGTTCGACTTCGCGCCGTCACCGCTCGACCATCCCGAGTTCACCGAGCGTTTCGCCGAGTTCGTGGTCATCATCGCCCTGATGGGGGCGGGGCTGAAGATCGACAGGGCCTTCGGCTTCCGCTCCTGGATGACCACCTGGCGGCTGATCTTCCTGACTTTGCCGCTGGGCATCGCCCTGATCGCGCTGCTCGCCGGCACTTGGTTGGCTTTGCCTTGGGCGATTGCGCTGCTGCTGGGCGCGGCCTTGGCGCCCACGGATCCGGTGCTCGCCTCGGATGTGCAGGTCGGTCCGCCCAAGACCGGCGAAGAAGACGAGGTGCGCTTCGCCCTGACCTCCGAGGCCGGAGTCAACGACGGTGCCGCCTTTCCCTTCGTGCATCTGGCCATCGCGCTCGCGGCTTCTGCGATGACGGGAGAGCCCTGGCTGGGCGAATGGCTGGCCCACAACGTACTATGGGAGATCGGCGCGGGCATTCTTGTCGGATACCTGATCGGCAGGCTGTTCGGATGGATCACGTTCCGAATCCCGGCGGAGACCAAGCTTGTCAAAACCGGCGACGGGCTCATCGCGCTGTCGGCGACCTTCGTCTCCTACGGGGTGACAGAGACGATGCACTGCTACGGCTTCCTCTCGGTCTTCGTGACGGCATTGACCTTCCGGCGGGCCAGCCACAGCCACGAATTCCACAAGTCGATGCATGACCTGACCGAGCAGATCGAGCGGATCTCGATGATGGTGCTGCTGCTGCTGTTCGGAGGCGCGCTGATGCATGGTCTTCTCGCGCCGCTCCAGCTGGCCGATGTCGTCGCGGCTGTCCTCATCCTTCTGGTGATCCGGCCGCTGACCGGCCTCATCGCCCTCGCGGGATCCCATTCGTCGTGGCATGAACGGCTGACGATCTCGTTCTTCGGCATCCGCGGCATTGGCTCGTTCTACTATCTCGCCTACGGCCTGAACCATATCGAGGATGCGTCGCTCGCGCCGCGGCTCTGGGCGATCGTAGGGCTGGTTGTGCTCCTGTCGATCTTCATGCACGGGTTGTCGGTCACTCCCATCATGCGCAAGCTCGACCGGGTTCAGGGACGCGATCCCGACGCCGAGGACGCCGTGCCGCCGCCGGGCTTCCAGGGCCCTGCGTCGGGCGATCGCTGACGGGCAGCCTGGTCCGTCAGGAGAGGCCCGGTGCGGCAGCGACACGCTCCAGCAGGAGGGGTGCTGCAACGTGGGAGTGCTGCAGAGGAAGATCCGCGGGACACTGAAGAGTGCGGAGCCCCCGTGGGACTGCGCTCTGTCCGGCGCCCGCTTCTGGAAGATGGCGAACCCGAACCTCGGGGTAGCATCTCCGAGGAGCGATCCGCGGTCGCTCTGAGGTCTTCCGGCCTAGGTGTTCAGTCCCGGCATATGGCAGATTGGATCAAGGATGAATCGATCCGGGTCTGATGTCCAGATTTTGCAGATGTATTCGCAGGGCGTGAGGCCGCCGAGTGTCTTCAGCCGGCGGGCAAAGTTGCAGGCTGCCAGGAAGGATCTCACCATCAAACCATGGGATCAAACACCTAGGCGTGCCGCGTCGCGGTTTCACCAATATGCCCGCTAACATCCAACGGAGGCTGCACGTGGTCGTGCGGCGCGAACTGTGCGCGGAACGGGGCGAGGCAGCCCCGGATCAATCGATCAATCTGGAGATCATGTCCAGGATCTGGGTCACGCGGTAGGGCTTGTCGAGGTGCAGATCGTGCCCGCCGGGGTAGGTCTCGGGCAGCTGACTCTCCGGGACCGACGTGGCCAGGATGATCGGCACGCCTTGGCCTCGGGCGCGCAGTTCCGCAATCATGGCAAGCCCGTTCATCCGCGGCATCATGTAGTCCGTGATGATCAGGTCGGGCGGCGAAGACAGGGCTATCTCCAGCCCGCGCGCGCCGTCGTATGCGATGTCGACCATATGCCCCTCATCCTCCAGGAGCATGCTCGTAGACATCGATATGAGAACCTCGTCCTCGACCAGCAGGATGCGCGCCATCGATCAGTGCCTCTTCTTGCCGGTCCGCCGTGCAAGTGCCGTATGCGTGCCTCCTTCAGCAGGATCGGCCGGGGCACCCTCGGGCCGGAGCAAGCCAAGATCCTTGTCGCCGAACTGGACGCCTGTCCCGTCGATGAAGAACTCCTCCGAGATGGGGTCGAAGTCGCTGTCCCGGATCTTCAGGATGGAGAGGTTGCGCCGCAGGACACCCTTTCGCAGCGCGTAGTGGAGAAGGATCACATTGTCCGCCACCGCGGACAGCTCGTCCGATTGCAGCTCCTCCGGCAGGAAGAGTTCCTTGCTCTCCAACGTCCAGAGCACGGCTACGCCCCGGGCGCGAAGCCGCTGATTGAGAGCGTTGACGAAAGACTGCAGGCGCTGCGGATGCAGAAGCGAATCGCGAAAGATCGCCAGCCCGTCCACCACCACGCGACGAGCTCCGGTCCTCTCGACGCATTCGATCAACTCGTAGGCAAGTTCGTCCACGAGGTTTTCGGCCGGGCTGTGCCACATGAGGGTGACAGCACCCGACGCGACCAGTCCAGGCATGTCGAGGCCGATCGATTTCCCCTTAATCTGCAGACGCTTCGGCCGCTCGTAGAAGCCGAGCAGGACACCCGGCTCCTGTGACGTACATTTCGAGAGGAATTGCAGCCCGAGCGTCGTCTTGCCCGAGCCGGTCGGTCCGAGCACCAGGGTGGCCGAGGCCGCCGGATACCCGCCGTGGAGCATGGTATCGAGCCCAGCGATGCCTGATGCCACCCGACCCGTCTGCTCGTCCTCATCCTCCACGCTCGTCCCACGCGCCTCCAGGCGCGGAAAGACCTTGATCCCGTCATCCGTGATCCGGAAGAGATGCTCTCCCCGGACGAAGTTGCCGCCGCGCTGTTTGTGCACGCTGAGCGAGCGTACGGACCGGAGGCCCTGGCTCACGTCGCGCAGCTCGATCCAGCCGTCCACCATCGTGAATTCCGGTGAGGAGGGCTCACGCTGCTGGTTGGTCAGAATCACGAGGGTCATGCCCAGAAGGGCGGCCTGTCCCTGGAGTTCATGAACGAAGGTCCGGAATTCGTGCTCGCTGCCGGCCACGTCGTGGATGACGAAGAGGCCGTCGAGGATCACGAGAGAAGCGCCGTTTCGCCGTGCTTCCTGACCCAGAAGACGGATGACGCCGCGAAGGCCCTCCTTTTCCAGGGTGACGTAGGCAGAGAGGTAGGTCAAAAGCCGCGGCACGCTGTCGTCCGCGTAAAAACCCATCTGCTTCATGTAGTGGATCATGTGGTCGTGCGACTCGGCCAGCAGGCTGACATACAGCGCCGTTCCGCCATTTCTGGTGTGCTTGAAGCAGATCTGGTTGGAGAGGATTGTCTTGCCGGCTCCCGGCGGGCCCTGAACTATGTAGGCAGCCCCTCGGAGCAGGCCCCCATTCAGAACAACATCCAGCCCCGGAATTCCCGTTGGCATGCGCTCGATGTCGGATTTCAATGTCAAGATCCTCCAGCTTTGAGCTTATTCTCCGGCCCCCGCATCGATGTGCCGACACAAGCCGCAGCGCAAGCCTAGAGCAGCAGGTCGCTTCCAACTCCGCCGACGAGCAGAAGCACCCTCAAAGTTCTCACGATGGAAGCCGCTGGATTTCGGAGCGAAAGCCGCTTCGCACGGGAAGGCGCAAAGTCCTGCAACTGGTTGGCAGATCCGCGATATCGGCAGGAGCCCCACCAGGCGGATCACGTTGCGCCACGTGCTCGGACTGCTCCGTGGCCTCGACAGGGAGGTTGGCCGTGTTCGTCCAGCGTCACTGCCATGCCGGTCTGACGGAACGCGACGAACCGCTCGGGGGTGGGACGGATAAGCACGTGGTTCTTGCCCTGGTAACAATGGCCTGTCCGCGCATGTCGGGCAGAACGTGTGTCCTCGGGCATCGGCACCTGGCAGCGCCGTCCGGGACTGCAGCTGTGGCTTGCAAGGCGAGAGGAGGAACCGGAAGGTCGCCCTCACGTTCTCGCTAGCACACGATCCCCATGGCGTCAGGTCTGGAGGCCAGATCTGGAACAGGCGGTTGCCGGCGCTGTTCGTGGTTTAAATGACTGCAGGTCCCTCGCTTGAACGTCGAGAACATCAAGACCGTCTGGGACGACGTGCGGACCAGCTTCTGGTTCGTGCCCTCGCTGATGATCGGGATGGGCGGCCTGCTGGCGCTGGCTGGCGCGGCGCTCGAACGGCGGATGAAGGGGACGGGCGCGGATGCGCCGTGGTTCATCCCGGTCAGCGCGTCCTCGGATGCGCGGGACCTGATGTCGACGCTGGTCACGTCCATGGTCACGGCGACCAGCCTGATCTTTTCGATCAGCATGGTGGTGCTGACGCTGGCGGCGAGCCAGTTCGGGCCGCGGCTTGTCCGCAACTTCATGGCCAGCCGGCAGACGCAGCTAATCCTCGGCACCTTCGTGATGACGATCGTCTACGGCCTGCTCACCCTGAGCATGATGGGCTCGCGCAGCAGCCCCGAGGCGGAAGCCCAGCCCGCCCTCGCCATCGCAGTGGCGCTGGTGGGGCTTCTCGGCCTGTTCCAGCATGAGCTTGCGCGCTCGATCATGGCCGAGACAATCATCACCCGCGTCGGCGAGGAGCTGAACGGGCTGGTGCTGGCGCTGCCCCGGCTGGAGGCGCCGCCGGATGAGCACCCCGAGCGTGCCCTGCCCGAGCGCTTCGAGGAAGAGGCGGCGCATCTCGGTCCGGCGCGGGCGGGCTACATCCAGGCGATCGATTTCCGCAGCCTCTCCGCCGCCGCCGAGCGCGCCGATTGCCTCGTGGGGCTGCACTCCCGTGCCGGCGACTATGTGGTGCGCGACGGCAACGGCATCGCGATCCACCCCGCTGGCCGTGCGTCCGACGCCCTTTGCCGCGAGGTGCGGCAGGCGATCGTCGTCGGCATCCGCCGGACCCCGGTCCAGGACGTGGAATTCTCGATCCGCCATCTGGTCGAGATCGCGCTGCGGGCGATGTCGCCATCGCTGAACGACCCCTTCACCGCGATCACGGTGATCGACCAGCTGTCGGACTCGCTGTCGCTGATGCTGAACCACGAACTGCCGCCGGGGCTGCATCGCGATTCCCGCGGCATCCTGCGCGTCGTCTGTCCGCGGCCGACGCATGCGAGCGTGCTGGGCGCGGCCCTGGACCAGATCCGCCAGAACGGCGCCGACAAGCCGGTGGTAGCGATCCATCTTCTGGAGGCGCTCGAGCGGCTGGCGTTGCATGCGGCGTTGCCGGCCCAGGTCGAGGCGATGCGCGCCCATGTCGACCTGGTCCTCGAGGCGGCGCGGAGTCAGATCGCGCAGGAGGCCGACCTCGGCGCGGTCGAGCGGCGCGGCGCTGCCGCCACGGCGGCCCTCTCCAAACGCTCCCGCGCGCCCTTTCCGCTCTGCGACTGGCAGGAATGACCCCGGCCCGGAACGAAGCGGGCGTGGGGCGGCTGCAGGGGCGGCAGGCGGGGGGAGTGCGGTCATGAGAATAGGTCTGGAGCCTAGGCCATATTGCCCGCTGCCTGTTGGGCGCCTGTGCGAGGTTCACTTCCTTCGCAACGATCCGCCTTCTGCCGCTGGCCGAAGCGACAATGCTTTCTACCTCGCGCCGGTCATGATGGATCCTCGCCGGGGCGGTTTTTGCCGTGCCACAGAGCAGAAGGGCTTAATTGCGTAGTGTCTCATGGCAAAGGGTTGCCACGCGGAGCCACGCCGGCAATGGGCCGGCGGCATTGGTCACGCAATGCTCGTCCACCAGAGCGCCATGTCGCATCGCACGCGGTCGTATCATCGGTGGGAGCCGCCGGTCTCGCAGGGCTGCAGATGCCAGGCCGCGGGTGCGTCGGATCGCTGTCGATCCGGCGCACCTCTCGAATGGCGAACGCCGCGGGAGAGTCCGCCCACCCGCTCAGGTCAGAGCCCGATCATGGGCTCTAGGCCGCGTGCCTCCGGACCAGCACCAGGTTGTCCTCCAGCATCGCCTCTGTGCCGTCCGGGCCGCGCCCGGGGCGCCTGACGACCTCTGCGGCGACGACCTCGAGCTCGGAGGTCGGCGCGCCGGTGGCGGCCAGTTCCTCGGCCAGCGTGGGAAAGATGGTCGAGGACGTTGCCTCTCGGCTCCACGGTGGCGCCGCCGCGTGCGAGAGGATCAGGAGATGACCGCCCGGGCGCAGCCGCCGGGCCGCTCGACGGAGGATCGCCTCGCGCGCCAGGGCGACGGGCGACTGCAGGTAGAGCGCGGTGATCAGATCGAACTCGCCCTCCGGGAGGGCGACAGACAGGTCGCACCGCTCGAACTGCGCCTGCTGCTCCAGACCGAGCGCGGCCGCGCGGACACGGGCCCGGGTGACGGCGGTCTCGGAGATGTCGCAGCCGCGGACCTGCCAGCCCTGCGTGGCCAGCCAGATGACGTCATCGCCATGGGAGGCGCCGAGGTCCAGGGCCCGGCCCGGCTGCAATCCGGCCGCAATCCGTAGAAGTGCCGCGGTGGCGCGGCCGCTCGATGAGGTGCGCTTGGTCAGATAGAAGTCTTCCCAGAAAGCCATGGGATCTTCTTGCGGGTCGATGGTCACGCTTCTGCCTTTCGGTGATGGAAATTGCGCAGGCGCAGCAGAGCCAGTGCCAGCAGCGCCGCGGCCCCGGTCGTGGTGATCTGCAGCCACATCATCGTGGAGGCCGCCTCGAGCCCCGGCCGCGTCTCAAGCGCCTGCCCGTAGACGGCAAAGCTCAGCGCGATGGAGGCGGCCATGGCGACCTGCTGCATGGTCTGGATGGCGCCAGCGCCCGCACCGGCGAGCGACTTCGGCAGGCCCGACATGCCAAGCTGCATGACCGAGGTCACCGTCATTCCCATGGCCGCCCCCGCCATCAGCATCCCCGCCCGCAGCGGCCAGAGGCGCCCCGGCGTCATCCCCGGCAGGATCGCGTGGATCAGCAGGAAGCTGCCGCAGAGCAGCGCGATCCCGAGCGCCACCCGCGCCAGCGGCTGCAGCGCAAGGCGCCCGGCCATCCAGGAGCCCGCCACCACGCCGGCGGGAAAGCCGGCTGTCACCAGCCCCGTCTGCAGCGGGCTGAGGCCCAGATCGCTCTGCAGGGCCAGCGACAGGACCATGAAGAAGCCGGGTGGCGCGGAGACCGCCAGAAGAAGGAAGACGAGGCTCCAGCGGAAGCCCGGCTCGCGCAGGAGGGCGGGCGGGATCAGTGCCGCGGGTCCGCCCTGTGCCGTCAGCAAGACAAAGAGGGCGGCACAGGGCATGGCCGCGGCCAGCATGAGGAAGACGGAGGCCGGCCAGCCGAAGGCGGGACCGAGGGACAGGGGTGCGACGAGGCAGAGGATGAGGGCCGCGAAGCTCGCGGTTTCGACCGGGCGGCTGCTGCCGCCCTTGGAGGGTTCTTCCGGAGACGGCTGCCATCGGGCCAAGAGTATCACGGTCAAGGCGAGCGCCGCCTCGGCCAGAAGGATCGCGCGCCAGCCCAGCCAGTCCGGCGCGGCCACCAGCAGCGCCCCCGCCAGCAGCGGTCCGCAGACCGAGGCGAAGGAGCCTGTCATCGCCAGCCGTGCGAATGCGCCCGATTGAGCGACAGGCGCGAAGAGCTGCGGGATCATCGTCAGCGCCTGAGGCGCCACCGCGGCCGCGCCCACCCCCTGCAGCATCCGCGCGCCCGCCAGAAGCAACGGCCCCGGCGCCAGAGCGGACAGAAGCGCGCCGATCAGGAATAGCGCGCCGCCGGCATGGAAGAGGCGCCGCCGCCCGAAGCGGTCGCCGGCTCGGCCCGCCGGCAGCAGCAGCATCGCGACCACCAGCGGATAGGCCCCTGCGATCAGCGTCAGCGGCCCGGTGCCGGGATCAAGATCCACGCCGATCCCCGGCATGGCGATCGCCATCATCGGCACGGCGACGATGGTCATGGCCATGCCGATGAGCAGCGGAACGAAGCCTCGCGCGGCGGCAGGTGCAGGGCGGATGTCCATATCGGGCGAATCATGTAACTGCATTTGTATCTTGATAGCACGAGTCGTCCGCCTCATGTGATGTATGAAATTACAAGACTGGAGGTATGGATGCGCCAGGACACCCGCCTTTCCCGCCTGCTGCATGTGCTGCTGCACATGGCGCAGACCGACGCGCCGATGACCTCGCAGCACATCGCGGAGATGCTCGGCTCGAACGCGGTGGTGGTACGGCGCATCATGGCGGGGCTGCGCGAGGGCGGCTATGTCGAGGCCGAGCGCGGCCATGGCGGCGGCTGGCGGATCATCCGGCGCACGGAGGAGATCACGGTGCTGGACGTCTACCGCTCCTTGGGCTCGCCCGACCTCTTCGCCTTCGGCTTCTCGAACCCGCAGCCTTCCTGCCTCGTCGAGCAGTCCGTGAACGCCACGATCGCGGAGAGCACGGAGACGGCTACTGCAGCGATCCTGGAGAAGTTCGCCACCCTGCGCCTCTCGCAGATCGAGGCGGAGGTGCAGGAAAGGATGTCGAAGAGAACGCGTGGAAGGGCGGCAGATCTTGGGTGAGGCGGCCCGATGGGGCGCCGCGGACGCTGGACGGTTTCAGCGGATAGGGGAGCCTTGCGGCCATCGTGCATTCCCCCGCGCCTGCGGCGGAATACATGGTCAGCGGACAGGCGAATCGTGCTCCGATGATCGATCTGGACATCATTGCGCCTGAGGATCTGTCGCGTTCAAAGAACTGGCTTGGCCAGGCCTCGCGAGGATGAGGCACCGCTGTCGGGGCAGCCGGGCTCCCGGCACTTCACAGACGTGGGATAAGCTGGTCGCCTTGATCAAACAGACCGCCCCGCGCGACGACATGGCGGCTTCCACGGCCCGCGAGAGGCCTGAAGCATCGACATTTCCCTTGGCGTGCCCAGGCGGAGGCGTCGCGACGCGACGGGTCCGGGCGCGGATTCAGAGCCAGGGAGGCGTGCGGCAAGCGGGCAACACGCAGCGCCGCTGGAAGACACGGCCTTGGAAATCCTTCCTTAGCATCGGCAAGCGAGTATGCTGGACTGACGAGGAAGGCTTCGTCTTCTTCCTGTCGACGCGGCCTGACGCATAAGCAATGGCCGGCATCCCGCCAGAGTAGGAGTGCGGAGGCCGGAGGTTCGACTGGAGGTCAGAGATGAAACGCATTGCAGTACTTGCGCTCGGTGGCCTGCTTGCAGCTCCCGCCTTTGCCGGAGGCCCCCTCACCGTGACCGCTGAACCGGCCATCGAGCCGGCGCCCGTCCCGGTCATGGTCGCTCCTGTGACCGACTGGAGCGGATTCTACGTCGGTGGCCAGCTTGGCTACGGCGACATCAACACGGACATCGACGGCTACGACGGCAACGGCGCGATCGGCGGCGTGCATGCCGGTTATCGCTATGATTTCGGTCGCGCTGTCGTCGGTGCAGAACTGGCCTACGACATCAGCAATATCGAGATCGGCGATGCGGATGACGAGCTGGATAACCTGGCGACGCTGAAGCTGATGGCAGGCGGCAAGGTCGGGCGCGGTCTGCTCTATGCGACCGTCGGCGGAACCTGGGCCGACGTGTCTTCGGATGCAGGCGATCCGGACGACGGCTATCTCTACGGCATCGGATATGACCACATGCTGAACGACCGCTGGTCGATCGGCGCCGAACTGCTGCGCCACACCTGGGACTCTTTCGACGACGCGGGCACCGATGCGGACGCGACGACACTGCAGGCGAAGGTCGGCTTCCGGTTCTGATCGCTGCCGTGGTGAAAACACGAACGGGCGTGGAGTAATCCAAGCCCGTTCTTCATTTGCGGTCCTCTCCTGCCGAGGGAGCGATCTTGTCGCGTTAGACAACCACCGCAGCGTCAAACGCTTCCATAGCTCGGCGCTCCGCTACCGCAGCGGAGCCCTCAGGGTATTCCTATTGAATCGTCGATCCGCGCAACGAGTGGGCCCGTTTGGTGTCCCTTTGCCGGATCAATCTGACAGGCGCTCGAAGGAGATTGGGAAGGCCCCATAAGCGAGTGAGCAATGGTGCTGCGCTCGCGTGCCACCTCCAGAACCTGGGCAGCACCCTCGCCGGTCACCAAGGCGGCAACATGCGCCCGCACCACGCGCGGCGGTTCCCCGGCCAGGTCGACCCACGCTTGCACCCGGTGAACCCGAACCTTCGCACTCAAGGCTTGCGCCGCATAGTGCAGGTCGTTCCAGAAGCAGGCCCCCAAAGACGCCGCCAAAAGTTCGGCGCCATTGAAGCCCAAGCCGCTTCCCCCGGCCGAGCCGGACGGTCGGTCGGCGATAACCACCTGCCCGCTCGACGAGCGTCCCAACCCAGCCTGCGTTTCGGAAATGGCAGAATAGCTGAAGGAGATCTTGCGGCTCATTGCGCACCTCGATCCTACCCCGAAGATCGCCACAGGCGTGGCCGTCGCCCTGCATATGGTTAGCTTCCCGCCGTTCGCCGCCGCCGTCAAGCGTCCTCAAACCCACGTATGGCTGCCCGTTGCCGACGGCGCCCCCTCGCCACCATCGGTTTTCTAAGTCTTGGGCTTCCAGACGCTTGGTAGCGAGAAGAAGGGAGGCTTGGCGGCTGCGACTTCTGGCAAGCCGCACTTTACGGCGGCGCCAATGGCAGTTGTGCCTCGAACGACCGACAGCAATACGGCCGGCCACAGACTTTCAACGCCTCGGGACGAGGGGCTGCGCCGGGCGGGACGACAGCGTACCTGAGCTCTCCGGAAGTCCCGCCAAGAACATCCTGACCTCCCTCCCGCTCCGCAGCCGGAGGATGCGCTTGTCGCCGGGCGCACCCGCCACCAGCCGTTCGATCTGCGCCCGGCTGGCGATCCGCGTGTTCCAGATCCAGCGGTAGAAAGACCAGTCGAACTGCTCGGGGCAGCCGTCCGGCAGATCGGGGCGCGTGCGCCCACGATACTTGAGCGAGCGCAGGAACACGCGCCAGAGCCGGACATGGATCGGTACATCCAGCCAGATCAGCGTGTCGCAGCGCGCGAGCCTCTCCGGCCATGTCGCGGAGTGTCCGCCCTCGAAGATCCACTCGTCGCGCGCATGCACCTCCTGGCACAGGCGGGTCTTCTCCTCGCGCGACCGCTCGACCCATCCGGCCGCCCAGTGGATATGGTCGATGTGAACCACCGGCAGCCCAGTGCGCCTGCCGATCTCCCGGGCCAAGGTGGATTTGCCCGAGCCGGGCTGTCCGACGATCATGACTCGTTTCATGAGGGCCTCCTGCCAGTTCGCGAAAGCCCACCGGCGTAGCATCGGAAGCTCCGTGCCTCAACCGCCTGTGCGTTGGCGGCGGCGGTGACCGGAGGAAGTCCCCTGCCCTGCCCAATCAGCATGGTCACTGCGGGGCTGCCTCGGCGAACTCAGGCAGACCGGGGCATCAGGCGTCCCTGCCCGGCCGGCGCAACGGTTCCCGCTCCATGCGAGATCAGTCGCCACGCCAGGCGTAAGGCCGCGTGCACCCGCAGAGAGGCGAGAGAGGCCGACGGAGCTCGAGCGGCCGGATTAGGGTCGGGATCGGTGATGGTCTACGCCTGCCGGGACCGCGCATGGCGTCGCTCCGAGCCTTGCAGCTTTAGAACCAGACTTGCCAGAATTTCCGGCGAGTCCGAAAGGGAGGGCGCCCGCCCTGCAGCGCAAGGAACTCGCGCCAGCCCAGCCCTGAGCGCCACTTCCGGGTGGCGAGCGAGAGGGGCACATGGCGCACCGGCAGGCTGTTGATATTGTCCACGACTGTCGGCCCGGGAAAGCCAAAGACGAGGCCTCGGCGCTGACGAGGCGATGGACTGGGTGGCCGGCGGTTGCTCATGGTCGTGTCCTTCCTGCCAGTTGATGATCATGAAGGCCCGACTTCCAGGGGCATCCAGATCGCCGCATCAGGGAGTCAGAGGGAACGCCCGGAAAGAGGATATCCGAGGTCAGGACCATCATGTAGCACGGCGGGACGGGATTGCGAGGTGCATCTTCCGATGGCAGGACGCCCCCTGAGGGGCCGGACGGCGAGGCCTCCGGGCACCTCGGACGGGTCAACGCTCGTAGAGGCGGCGCAGCTCCGCCTCGGTGACTCCGTCAGACTCCATGACCATCCGGATCATGGGATCGTCCAGCATCGCCTGCAGGAAGAACTGATCGAGCGACTGGCCTGACGCTTCGTCGCGCGCGATCGCCGAGTCGATGTCGGCCAGCCGCACGGTCAGGGACCGGGCGAGGTTGGGCATCTCTGGCGTGGGATGGAGGTGGATCACCACCGACGCCCGCCAGGCCGCCGGATCCGGCATGCCCGCAGGAGGCCGAATCTCGGTATCGAGCTGGTATCGGCCGGCCGGAAGTTCCGCGTCAAAGCCGGGCAGACGGAACGGTCGCAGGAACACCGCGGTGGATCGGACGATGCGGTCGGCCATGGTGGTCCTCCTGTCCTGGGTTCGTTTGCGGGTCCGAGCCATACCCGACGATGGTCCGGAGCCGTCGCCCGTGCGCGACCGGGCCTCACTCATCCGGCACGACAGTCGCATGGGCCGTCGCGCCCCCAACGCGTTCCCGCCGCAGGGCGTCATCGACGGTGCGCAGACCAGTACGACGACGCTTGCGCCCGGTCCAGTGCTCGACCGTAATGTAGAACTGGATCCGCTGCCAGCAAACATCCCTTGGCGGCGGGGCGCCATTGAGCTCGGCGCAGATCTCGCATGTCCCCGACGCGAAGAGGTTGCCGCCGAGGCGGAACGTACTCCGGAAGAAAAGCCCCAGGGGATGGCGCGCGCTTCCCCAGCATCTCTCCTCATGACTTGCCGCTCGGCGCTGCCTGACGGGATGTCGAAGGCATCGCGAGATCATGATGCGGGGAGTGGTGCGCCGCCTGGCAGGTCGCCCTGCCGGTCGGCTCTCGATCAACCCTTGTTCGGGGGGCGCCTCGTTCCCATATGAAGATATTACCGAGGCATCAGAGCCGTTGCCTGCCGTCCGGGCCATGATCCGTCGGCCGGCGCTGTCCGGGCGACATTCGGCCCTTCCCGTCGTCCGGTTCCGGCACCGCAAAGAAGCCTCGAACCGGGTGCCGCGCAAATCGCGACGCAGCGCACGTTCGCCCGACGTCCCGAGCGGCCGGAATACGCGCGAGATGACCGATCTCGCCAGCAGAACAAGGAACAGGAATGCGATCTCCCAAGTCTGACCCACCGCGGTCCAGCCACGGCCAGGCCGCTCAGCGCGCCGATGCCGCAGCGAAGGCGATCATCGCCGCCGAAACCGACGCGCGGAGGGCGCAGGTCGCGCGCCTGAAGGCGGCACGGCTCGAACGCGATGCAGCGCTTGCGGCCCTGCCTCCGGCGCCAAAGCCGGTCCGCAAATCCGGCCGGAAATGACCGCAGGTCTGCGCGAAGGCTCCCGGTTTGGCCTCGGAAAATGAGGACCGGTCCCTCCTCTCGCAGGAGCCGGTCCACCGTCAGGATAACAGGCGCCCGCCTCCTAACCTGCCGGTCCTGCTAGAGGCGGCCTTGCCCCGACATAGGCCACCGCACGCCAGATGTTGCCAGGCCGGGGTGCCTCCTGGGCACCCCCCAGCCCTACGAAGAATCGGCCTTGGCGCCTGTGCCAGCGTTTTACAATCGAACCGCAACCTGTTGATTTTCCAGGGTCGGGCTCAGCTGCGCTTTCCAGGGTGCAGCCTGCGTTTGCAGGCACTTGGCCCTGCCTCATAATCGTGGGGTCGGGGGTTCAAGTCCCCCCTCGCCATCAGCGGCTTCCCACAATCTGTTGGTCGATGCCGAGCAGCCGCTCCATATTGCCGCGGACCTCGACCAGGACGTCGCCGGTCTCATCCTTGGGATGGAGGGTGATCTCGGTGATGATCCGGCGCAGGGCCTCGACCGAGGTCGCGTCGAACGTGCCGTCGCCCCGCTGCAGCGCGGCCGAAAGATCGGCAATGGCGCGGGTATAGGCGGCCGTCGCCTGCGGGTGCAGCTCCACCACACTGTCCTCGCTCGAGGCGATCTCGAGCTCGCTCCGCGCGATTTCTGCGGCCTGCTTGGCCTGCAGCACCTGGGCGTCGGATTCCTCGCCTTCGATGAGCCCGCGCGCCATCATGTCGACCAGCCGCATGTAGCGGGCCCGGCTGTCCGCCGCGGCCCGTTCCAGCCGTGCCCGGTCGCGGCGCGCCGTCCGTCAGGCGGCGGCGCTCCTCGGCATAGACCCGGACGAACTCCTTCAGATAGTCCGGGCGGTCGAGCTGCGCCCGAAGGCGATGGAAGATCGCCTCCTCGATCTTCTCGAGCCGATAGCGCGCCTTGGCCCGCAGCTACGCCGCGCGGCATCATTCAGAGGCTGAATCCCGCCCCAGAAGCAAGATCATTGGGTGCTGACCCTGGCTGCTGAACGGCGAGATCGCATACAGCCTCGCCGAAGCCTGGACCATGATCCAAGCTTGGCGGCGGCATTCATCGCAGGGCTACCGTCCCCCGGCGCCACGGGAAGTGCAATGGCCGGCTTCGCCACCCGCTCCCGCTACGCAGGCCAACTTGGCCGCGGCGAAGCAACAAGACGGTGCGAAAGAAATCCCTTTCTGTCCCAATGCGCCAGCCTTGTCGTTGTGATCGGACGATGCAAGAGCAGCGGCATGGGGGCCGCTGCAGTCTCAGCGCAAGAGAGATGTTCCCGTCAAAGGTGTTATTGCCGGCCTGCCCAGTCGGGTGGGGCGCCCGAGCTTTAAGCCTTATGCGCTGCAGAACCACATACATTTTAGCGGTGCAGTTGCCGCGCTGGTTTTCCGCTGTATCAGTGTGGCTTTCATTGGTGGCAAGCGGTCGGGAATATCACATGCGTGCTCTGCTCTGGATCCTCCGGTTTCGCGTCAAGATCACGCTCGCGCTGCTGCTGGCGGGCCTTCTGCCGGCCGCGGCCATCCTGACGCTCGACACCTCGCGCCTCCGGGAGGCCGCGCAGGCCTCGGTCGAAGCGGAGCTGAACCTCGCCGCCGACATGAAGGAGGCGCAGGTCCAGACGTGGTTCGCCACGCTGGTGCGTGTCGGTCAAAGACTCGCCGACAATCCTGCCACGCTTGAAGCCCTCGACGAGTTAGCCCGTGGCCGGGCCGGGCTTCTGGCCGATCCCCCCTTCCGGGTCGGCGAGGCGCGACTGACCGAGCGTTACGACCTGCAGTTGCAGGCGACGCGCGGCGCGGCTCCCGGCGCGCAGAAGGAATGGATGGCACTCGACGAGGGGGCTCGGCGGCTCCAGCATCTCTATGTCTCGGCCAACCCGAAGCCCGTGGGCGAGAAGCACCGGCTCGATGATGCCGGCGACGGCAGCGCCTATTCGGCCGCCCACCGCCGGCATCATCCGTTCCTGCGCGGCTATCTCGAACGCTTCGGCTTGTACGACCTGTTTCTGATCGAGCCCGAGAACGGCACCATCCTTTATACGGTCTTCAAGGAGACCGATTTCGGCACCTCGCTCTTTTCCGGCCCCTACCGCGACAGCGCCTTCGCCCGGACCGCGCAGAGGATGGCGAAGGAAGGCGGGCGCGATCCGTTTCTGATCGCCGATTTCGAGCCCTATGCGCCCTCCTACAACGCGCATGCGGGCTTCATCCTGCTGCCGTTGCAGAAGGATGGCACCCTCGTCGGCATCCTCGCCTTCCAGATCCCGATCGAGCCTCTGAACGAGATCATGCGCCGCAAGCTCGGCCGGTTCGAGACGTCGGACGGCTATCTGGTGGGGGCGGACGGGCGCCTTCGCTCGGTGCCGCGGCGGGCGGCCGGCATCGAGGTCGGGACGCCGGTGGCGGGGCCGGTGGCCGCGGCCGCGCGGGCCGGCAAGGCAGAAAGCCTCGAAGGCGCCAATTACGGCGGCGAGCCGATGGTGGCCGCGGTACGGCCCGCCCGGATCGGCGGGATGACCTGGGGGATGGTGTCCGAGATCACGGCCGAGGAAGCCTTCGCCGAGGCGCGCGCGGCGCTTCGGACGGCGAGGGTGACGGCGGCGGCTTTGGCGGGGTTGATCCTGATCGCGGGGCTTCTGCTATCGGCCTGGCTGATCCGGCCGATCCGCCGGCTGTCGCGCCACATCGAGGAGGAGGCCGGCCGTGCGGTCGAAGCACTGGGAACCGCCTCGACGCGGGTGGCAACGGCGGCCGAGAAGATGGTGGTGACCGCCGAGGAAGCCGGCCGGCAGAGCCGGGAGGTGCGGGAGAACTCGCGGCTTGCCGCCACCAATGTCGCGACCGTTGCCTCGGCGGTCGAGGAGATGTCGGCCTCGGCGCAGGAGGTGGTGCAGGGCGTGATCCGCACCAGCCGCCTGATCGAGGAGACGACGGCGCGAACCGGCGCGGCGCAAACCTCGCTCGAGGCGTTGGAGAGCGCCACCGGCCGCATCCGGGGCGTGGTCTCCTTCATCGAGGGGATCGCGCGAAAGACCGACCTTCTGGCATTGAATGCCGCGGTCGAGGCGGCACGGGCAGGCGAGGCGGGCCGCGGCTTCGCGGTGGTGGCCGAAGAGGTGCGCAAGCTTGCCGCGCTGACCACCAGTTCCACCGGCGAGATCGCCGCCGAGGTGGGGGCGGTGACGGGCGCGGTCGAGGCCAATGGCGCGGCCGTGCGCGGTATCGTCGAGGCGGTCGGGCAGGTGCAGGCGCAGGCGCGGCTGATTTCCGTCGCGGCCGGGCAGCAGGGCGCCGTCGCGGCCGAAATCGCCTCGCGAATGGCCGACACCGCAGAGCGCGTGGCCCGCGTCGATCAAGGAATTGCCGGCGTCGAGGAGGCCTCGACCGATGCGGCCGCCACCGCAAAGGGGCTGACGGCCGAGATGGAGACGATGGACGCCGCCGCTGAGGGCATGGGCGCGGCCGTGACCGACTTCGCCGTGATGGTGCGTGACCTCTGATCATGCCACATCCAGAGGGCGACCTTGTTGCTGGTGGACGCCATCGTTCCTCCGTCACGGCGACGCTTCTGCCTTGAAGCATGAGCCGTCGCCAACGATAGAGCACTCAGGCGCCACGCCGTTGCGGCGGTTCATGACCGAAATGCGGACCGATCCGCCTGTGTCTCCTTGACGATCCCGAAGCTTCTCGGCGGTCGTCCAGCGGCGGCGGTGGCCTGCCCCCTTGAGGTGGTCCGGTTCCGATCTGAGCGCATGACGGGTTTTGTCGCCACGGTCGAGGTGGCCTGCGTAGCGGGTGGGGGTGGCAAGCCGACCATTGCACCGCCCGTGGCGCCGGGTGCAAGCGGTGGTCTTCCCCATTGATGTCGTTGGTTCCGGCTTGACGCTCGTTGGCGGATCCTTCGCGCGAAAGAGCGCGGAGAATGGTCATGGGTGAATGATTTGTCGGGTCGTTCCGGATCCTGGACGAGCCGATGAGACGCGGACGTGGCCGGACGAGGAGAAGCTCCGGATCGTGATGGAGAGCTACGTGCCGGGGACGCGTGTCGGGGATGTGGCGCGGAAGTATCGGCTCCTGCCGTCGCAACTCACGACCTGGCGGCGGATGGCTCGGGAGGGGCGGTTCGGCCTTCCGGAGGAGGCGCCGGGGAGCCCGGATGCCGGCGAGTTCGTACCGCTGAAGGTGGAGGCCGAGCCGCGCACGAGCCGCCCTTCGCAGGACGAGCGGATCGAGATCGAAGCGGGCGGCGTGACGATCCGCCTGTCCGGCTCCACGCCGGCGGCCCGCGTGGCGGAGATCGCGTCGGCGCTGGTGCTGCGCGGATGGCCATCGCCGGCGTCGCGGGCTTCGAGATCTCGGCCGCCAAGGTGCGGATCAGCATGACCAACGCGGGCGCCGAGATCTATTCCCGCGAGATCGCGATGCAGGACGAGACGGTGGTAGGCGACTGACCCTAATGTGCTTTGGAATGATCGGACGCCTCCGGCGAGCAAGCCCTTGCTCTGCCGACACGGAACAATCCGCCACTCCTGATCGAAGCCCGGCAAGTCCTCACGCCCAACCTCGGCATCGATCAAGATGGGTGAGTATCCATGCTGCTCGCATTGGCGCAGGATCGCCCTGCGCCGCTCCAGAGCATCTTTCCAATTGATGTCCTGCACTGGTAAATGATCTGGCGCGGAGATCTCAAATTTTGTCAACCCAATCAAATTTCCGCGGGCAAAAGCTACGGATGGGATCGGGAGATCCGGGGATCGAATGGATATCCGATATCGAGCAAAGCCGACACCGGCGACAGGCAGCCCAGGGCGATGCCGCGCGAAGCGGCGACCTGCTGCGCTGCAACGAAGCCGCTCAGAATTCTATCCATGCCCCGAACAATGCCTGACGGGGCCATTTCCCTTGCGGTCTCGTAGAACCGGGGACCGGACGCGTTCTTCAGGTCGATCCCGGCAAGCGATATCCTTGCCGGCTTTGCTGCCAGGGCGAACTGCATCGCGGAGAGGGCGACCGTGCCGGCAGGGACGACACCGACCTCCGGTGCAAGGGAGAGACGGCGCGTGGTGTCAAGGATCGAGATCAGGCTCGGATCCGTTTCCCTTCGGCGCACCTCATGAACCGGCTTAAGCAGGTTATCGATCAGTGATACCTTGCGATCCTTGAGGAACTCCCTGTCCTGTTCCAAGATCGCCCGTATGGCACCGGGCGACAGCAAAAGACCGCAGTCAGGGCCGACATCACGAAGCATCGAAAAGTGACGCCAGATGAATCTCTCGTCTTCCACGGCGACGAAGAGCGGAGCGACATGAGGAGCGAGCCCTGCAGCTCCATTCAACAGGATGGCACTGCGTGTCGGCAGCTGCGATACGTCCTGATCGCGCAGGGAGGGGCCGGATCCCACAATCACGATCTCGTCAGTATCCTGAAAGCAGGCGGGCACCAATCGCCCGACATTCCCCCCGAGGTATGTGATCTTGCCGTGGGCCCGGTCGATATGCAAACCGAAGGCCGTTTCCTGCCAATGAGCCCGATCTCGGCCGGCGAAGATGGAGTATCCCAACTTGATTGCCCTGCGCTTCAGCGGCCTGTCGGATAAACCTGTCCTCATATCTGCGCTCCTCTTTGCGAGCCTCTGACCTACTTCCTCACAGATTTGCGTGACCGCATCTCCTCAAGCGCTTGCAACGATCGATGGCGGGCAAGCTAGAACGCAAGCTCTGGGTATCTTTCCGCAAAAGCAGCAAGCTCTCGTCTATAAGAAAAGACCGCCCTCGCGCGTGGCGACCAGAAATCGTACTGCGCCTTTTTCCATGGCTTCGCAGGGCCGTGAAAGTGAATGATCGCGTCGCGAGCATATGTCAGCTCTGCAGGTGCAGGGCCGAGCTTCTCGGCATAGCGCCTCTGGCGGGACGTGCGCGACCAGGACGAATTATAGGCTGGATCGATAAGTCGGACGCGCCCTGCAAACACGTTATTCAAATGGTCTTGATCTCCCAAGGTCCATTTGGACGCGCGATCCAGATCCTGCATGGCCGAGCACAGACTGTGATCTGCCGCGATGGCACTGGCGTCAAGCAGGAGTACACCGGCATTGAAATATGTCGACGCGTCCGCGCCTGACATACACCTCGCCTCCTCTTCGAGTCGCGCACGATTTCGATCGTTAGCAGGCGTACCCCTTGCCAGCCTTTTCGAAACCACATAGTCCCGCACTCCCGCCAAGGGAAATCCTTGCATATCGAGCGAGAAGAGTGGCGATAAATCATCCACTACTCGCACGTCCCCATCCAGATAGAGAACGCGGCCGGTGAGCTTTTTAGGAATGAGAAGCCGCCCCATCGTGGCCTCGGAGATATAGGTTCCCACGGGCTTGGCTCCTGCGAGGTCTGCCCCCTCCAGTCTTAGCGGGCGCAGGACGACATTGGCATTGCAGGAAGCTACCTGCTCAACCATGCTCCAGTGCCAGTCGTCTAGCGCGTTTCCCCAGAAGTGCAGTTCGGCATTGCCCCTGAAACGGCGCAGCATGGTCCAGGCCGTGAACAGCGTGGGCTTCAGCATCCTGTCGTCAGTGATCAACACGATGCGCGGCAGGTCCGGGTTGGCTGTGTCGAGAGGCATCGTCCGTTCCAAGAGCTACTGTCTTCGCGCCGCTTTCTCCACCTTCGCGCGGACAGAAACAAGAGACGCCGGACCTCTGCGACCGACCAGACGGATTTGTGACTCACGATCTGCCAGCGCGGCAAGCCATGCAGCGCAGCCTTCAAGGATCACGGTGCCGCTGACCAAGCTCTGCGCGCGGTTCGGCGTGCCCGGGCGATCGACCCTGTGGCGATATCATCCCTGCGTTCCTGCCCTCCGCCTGAGACCGAGCCGGATCTGCTTCTCGATCTCGACGATGGCCAGAAAGATCGCGCCCACGGCAACGACAATCAGGCCGTCCGC
Organism: Cereibacter johrii; assembly: GCF_001720585.1. Taxonomy (GTDB): domain Bacteria; phylum Pseudomonadota; class Alphaproteobacteria; order Rhodobacterales; family Rhodobacteraceae; genus Cereibacter_A; species Cereibacter_A johrii. Next base: position 29,676 of record NZ_MABH01000134.1, read on the forward strand.
CACCGGAACCGCCTCGGTCCCGAGAATGCGCTGCAGGAACGGCACATAGGTGACCGCGAACTGCGCCGAGGTGATGGCGATCACCACGATCCAGACCACCTTCGTCCCCCGCACGGCGGCCCAGGTCAGCGAGGTGCCGTGAATGTTGCGGATGAAGAAGAGGTGGCAGATCTCCAGCACAACCAGCGTGTTCAACGCGATGGTCTGGGCGAGCGGAAGCGGATAGCCCCTGTCCAGCGCGTAGGTGAACATGCCGAAGACCGCGGCGAGGAACAGCAGCGCCACCAGAACCACATGCCACACCAGCTCGCCCGAGAGGATCGGCGCCTCGCGTGGGCGGGGCGGGCGGGCCATGGTGCCCCTCTCGGTCGGCTCGAACGCAAGGGCAAGGCCCAGGGTGATGCCGGTGATCAGGTTGATCCAGAGGATCTGCACCGCGGACATGGGCAGGGCCATGCCCGCCACCAGCGCCGTGATCACCACCAGCGCCTCGCCCGCATTCGTGGGAAGGGTCCAGCTGATGACCTTCTTGAGGTTGTCGTAGACGGTGCGCCCCTCGCGCACCGCTGCCGCGATGGTGGCGAAGTTGTCGTCGGCCAGCACCAGGTCGGCCGCCTCCTTCGCTGCCTCGGATCCCTTGAGGCCCATGGCAATGCCGGCATCGGCGCGTTTCAGGGCGGGCGCGTCGTTCACCCCGTCGCCGGTCATGGCGACCGACAGGCCGTTTGCCTGCAGCGCGGTGACGAGGCGCAGCTTGTCCTCGGGGCTGGTGCGGGCAAAGACGTCGACGCCCTGCACCTCCAGCGCCAGTTGCGCCTCGTCCAGCCGGTCGAGGTCGGCCCCGGTCAGCACGCGCTGCGGGTTCTCCAGCCCGATCTGCGCGGCGATGGCAGCGGCGGTCCCCGCATGGTCGCCCGTGATCATCTTGACCCGGATGCCGGCGGCGCGGCACTCGGCCACGGCGGCCACCGCCTCGGGGCGCGGAGGGTCGATCAGCCCGACGAGACCGAGAAAGGAGAGGCCGGTTTCCAGCGCGGCCGCGTCGATGCGGGCGCTCGTCTCGGGCTTCTCCGCCAGCGCCAGCACACGCAGGCCGCGCCGCGCCATCGCCTCGGCCCGGTCGTGCCAACGGGCCCGGTCGGCATCGCCGCACATGCTCAGGACACGTTCGGGCGCGCCTTTCACATGGATCATCCGGCCCTCGGGGCCTTCCGTCAGCACCGCCATGAAGCGATGGCGGCTGTCGAAAGGAATGGCATCCAACCGGGTCGCGGCAAGGCCGCCGGCGGCCTTGCCCGCGAAGGCCAGCAGCGCACCTTCCATCGGGTCGCCCTCGGCCGACCAGACGCCGCTCCGGTCGTGCAGGGCCGCGTCGTTGCACAGCGCGGCCGCGCGGGCCAGCCGCGTCAGGTCGCCCGGAGGGGTGATCTCGCCGGTCGGGGCATAGCCCTCGCCGCCGATGCGGAAGGCGCCATCGGGCGTTTCCGCGGCGACCACCACCATCTCGTTGCGCGTGAGCGTGCCGGTCTTGTCGGTGCAGATGACAGAGACCGAGCCGATGGATTCGATCGCCGGCAAGCGGCGCACGATGGCGTTGCGCCGTGCCATGGCCTGAACGCCAATCGCCAGCGTGATCGTCATCACCGCCGGCAGACCCTCGGGGATGGCGGCCACGGCTATGGCCACGACCGTCATGAACAGGTCGACGAACACCATGTGGCCGACGAAATAGCCCCAGAGCAGGAGGAGCGCCGCAACGAGCAGGATGAGGAAGGACAGCCAGCGCGCGAAATGGTCCATCTGCGCGACCAGCGGAGTGGTCAGCTGCTCCACCCCCGCCAGGAGGCTGCCGATGCGCCCGATCTCGGTCGCAGGGCCAGTGGCGGTGACGACCCCGCGGGCCGCGCCTTGCGTCACCAGCGTGCCCGACCAGAGCATCGAGCGGCGGTCGCCCAGCGCGGCATCGGCCGCGACGGGCGATGTCGCCTTCTCGACCGGGACGGACTCGCCCGTCAGGATCGCCTCCTGCGCCGCGAGGCCGCGCGCCTCGATCAGGCGCAGGTCGGCCGGGACCTTGTCGCCGGCCTCCAGCAGGACGATGTCGCCGGGCACGAGATGAGCGCCGTCGATCGAGACGCGCCGTCCGTTGCGCAGGACGGCGGCGCGGGGGGCCAGCATCCCGCGGATTGCCGCCATGGCGGATTCCGCCTTGCCCTCCTGGATGAAGCCGATGACCGCATTGGCCAGAACGACCGCCAGGATCACGCCGGTGTCGATCCAGTGCTGCAGCGCCGCCGTCACGACCGAGGCCACGAGCAACACATAGATCAGCACATTGTTGAACTGCGCGAGGAAGCGCCGGATCGGGCCGCGCGTGCGCGCCTCGGGCAGGCGGTTCGGCCCGTGGCGTGCCAGTCGGGCGGCGGCCTCGGCGTCGGTCAGGCCTTCGGGGCGGGCGTCGAGGGCCGTGAGGCAGGCTTCGGCGGGGCGGCTGTGCGGGTCCGTCAGGAACATCGGCCGGCTCATCGCGCGGTGTAGCCGCCGTCCACGACCAGTTCGGCCCCGGTCACGAACTTCGCCTCGTCCGAGGCGAGATAGACCGCAGCCCAAGCAATGTCGTCGGGTTCGCCCATATGTCCCAGCGGATGGACCGCCCCCGCGGCGGCCCTTGCGGCCACGGGATCGTCCGAGCTGGCGGCGAGGTGCTTCTCGACCATCGGCGTCCAGATGTAGCCGGGGTGGATCGAGTTCACGCGGATCCGCTCGGGCGCATAGGTGATCGCGTCGTTCTTCGTCATCAGCCGCACCGCACCCTTCGAGGCGTGGTAGGCGGCGAGACCGCCCACGCCGACCAGCCCCGCGATGGAGGACAGGTTGACGATCGACCCGCCCCCCGCCGCGCGCAGATGCGGGATCGCGTGCTTGGTGCCGAAGAGGACGCCCTTGACGTTGACCGCCTGAACGCGGTCCCATTCCTCTTCGCTGACCGCGTCGGTCGCCTTGGGAGAGCCCGAGATGCCGGCGTTGTTGATCATGACATGCAGCCCGCCGAAGCGATCCGCGGCGGCCTCGATGGCTGTGCGCATCGCAGCCTCGTCGGCCACATCGACACGCCAGAAGGCGACCTCGCGCCCGCTGGCCGCCAGCTCGTCTGCCAGCGCCCGGCCCTCGGGCTCCAGCAGGTCGAAGATGGCGACTTTCGCGCCCTCGCCGGCCATGCGCTCGACACAGGCGCGACCGATGCCGACGGCGCCTCCGGTCACGATGACGGTCTTTCCATACAAGCGGTCCATGATCGTACTCCTTGACGGTTAACAGTGGGGCCGCCCGATCAGGCGGCCGGATGACCCTCCGTGGCTATCTCGGGGATCCCGATGCGTTGGGCGGCAGCCCCGCCGAGGATCTTGACGGCGCGGTCGGCCACGTCCTCGAACGGCTCGAGGGCGGCGGCGCCGGCGTCTTGCGCCGACGGCCCGGCTCCTCGGGCGATGAAGCTGACGATCCCCGGCTGACGCAGCAGCGCTTGCGGAAGCTCAAGGCCAGCCGCCATCACCAGAAGCGGCGCGACCTCGGCGAAGGAGGTCTCGCCCGTCATCGGAGGCTCGCCGTGTCCGCTTCCGGCATGCGCGGCGCCGTCTCGTGGCGCATCAGGAAGGCTTCCAGATCCGTGTCTGCGATGCGCCAGCCCTTGCCGATGTCGATGGCGCGCAGGTCGCGCGCCCTGATCCAGTGACGCACTGTGGCCTCGGCGACCTTCAGCCGGTCGGCGACTTCGCGGACGGTCTGATACTGCTCATGCGGCACGACACTGTCACCTCGGGAAAGTGGGTTTCGCGAAGTATGGCGACGTATGGCGCATTCCGACCTGAGATGGATCAAGTTGACCCGGTCCGTTTCATGCTGGAGCGGCCGTGCCGAAGGGAAGGCACGCGCACGGCTTGCGCCGATCTTCTTCCGACGCTCGGACCGCGCCCCGTGCCGCGCGAGGCTTCTTGTCCGCGCCACGACCATGCGCCCGGACCACGCGCGGGCGTGCCGACGCATGATCCGGGCCTGACGGCTGCACTGATCCGATGAGGGTCCGCCGAATGCGGACCCCCGTGCGACGGTCCTTGAGCCTGCCCGATCCGGCTCAAGGAGAGGAGCTGCACCGGGCCGCCGCTCCCCGGACTGTCGCTTGTGAACGGCGCGTCAGAAATCCCAGGTCTCGGTCCCGGTCTGGAGGAACGTCCTGTCCGCGCCGTTGACCTCGCCGTTCAGCCTGACCTCGTCCACATACAGGTTGCGGTCGCGGCCGGGGCCGGCATAGCTGTCCTCGAGGAACCTGACGCTGACCTGGTCGCTGCCGTCGAGGTCCCAGTCGCCCGTGAAGGTGAGCGTCTGCCACTCCCCCGCCGCGCGGTCCGCCGTGACGACCGTCGACGGGGCGACCATCACGCCGTTGACGAGGAGGGCGAACGCAGGATCGCCCTGCCACGCGTCGCCGCTCACCCGGACCGACAGGGTGTCGGGGGCGGTGGCGTCCGTCGGGGCTTCGGACCGGACGAGCACGAAGTCGTCCACGAGGGCGCCGAGGCCGTCGCCGCCCTGCGAGGCCACTTCGCGGATGATGAGCCGGTCCGTGCCGGCCGCGCCGGTGACGGTGGTCGTGAAGGTGCCCCAATCCGCCCCGGGCGTGGCCGTGGCCACGACGCGGTCGTTCCACACCACCTCGACGCCCTGGCTCGAGACGGGCGCGCCGGGGCGCGCGCGCAGGTCGAAGCTCAGCGTATGGGCCTCGCCCGTGGCGGCGTCGACGTCTTGGAAGAAGCCGTCGCGCGCGCCGTGGAAATCGAGCTCGACGAACTGCGAGCCGTCCGTGGCGGTCACGCCGCGGTGGGCATCCCACACCTCGATGCGCCCGCCCGCGATGGCCTTCCAGCCGGCGGTGGAGCCGAGCTCGGCCCATTGCCCGGTCGCGACCGAAGGCTCCTCGAAGGACGCGTCCTTCAGGAGGTTGCCGCCTGCCGGCGGCGTGGGCTTGGGCGCGGGCGTGGGAGCGGGCGTGTCCTCCGCATCGGGGGCGGTGCCGCCCGTCGGGGCGTCGGACCGGACGAGCACGAAGTCGTCCACGAGGGCGCCGAGGCCGTCGCCGCCCTGCGAGGCCACTTCGCGGATGATGAGCCGGTCCGTCCCGGCCGCGCCGGTGACGGTGGTCGTGAAGGTCCCCCAATCCGCCCCGGGCGTGGCCGTGGCCACGACACGGTCGTTCCAGACCACCTCGACGCCCTGGCTCGAGACGGGCGCGCCGGGACGCGCGCGCAGGTCGAAGCTCAGAGTGTAGGCCTCGCCCGCGGCGGCGTCGACGTCCTGAAAGAAGCCGTCGCGCGCGCCATGGAAGTCGAGCTCGACGAACTGCGAGCCGTCCGTGGCGGTCACGCCGCGGTGGGCATCCCACACCTCGATGCGCCCGCCCGCGATGGCCTTCCAGCCGGCGGTCGAGCCGAGCTCGGCCCACTGCCCGGTCGCGACCGACGGCCCCTCGAAGGACGCGTCCTTCAGGAGGTTGCCGCCTGCCGGCGGCGTGGGGGTGGGCGTGGGCGTCGGCTTGGGGGTGGGCGTTGGGGTCGGCGTGGGCGTGGGGGTCGGAGTCGGCGTGGGGGTCGGCGTCGGCGCGGGCGCGTCGCCCTTCAGCCAGTCCAGGCGCGCGGCGAAGTCCGCCAGCCAGGCCGAGCGGTCCTCGTAGACCGTCATGGCGCCGTCGGTGTCGGGCCGGTTGAAGTCGAGCGCGTCATCGGGGTTGTCGGTGTAGTAGCGCCCCGGGCCGCCCGATGGCTGCTGGACGAACTCGCCGCCCCAGCTTTCCTTCGTGGGGTCGTTCTGATCGCCATTGAGGAAGCGGAACACCGTGGGGCTGTCGCCCATCTTCACGCCCGAGACGTTGAAGATGTCGCCCGACAGCTGCGCGAAGAGGTCTCCGAGCGCGCCATGGTCGCGCGCGTTCGTCTCGTGCCAGCCCTTGATGATGTCCTGCGTCCATTCGCCCCCGGCCGGGCTGGCGTAGGTGCCCCTGAAGGTCGACAGGTTGTCGACCCACATGTCGAAGGCGCCCTTGAAGTTCGCCTTGATGTAGGCGTAGGCGGCCTCGTCCTGATCGTCGATGCTGAAGAAGCGGATGTGCGGCGCGATGGAGGGGTCGTCGTGGAGGGCCTGCGCGAGGTCGGTCTCGCCACCCCAGGTCAGCACGTTGAGCACCTCCCCTGCGGCCGCGGCCTTCTTGGCTTCGACGATGATGGCCCGGGAGGAGTCGGTGGGGCTCGACCAGCCCTGGCTCGGCGCGGTGTCGAGCGCGCCTTGCCAGCTGACGGCCTTCAGCTGCTCGGCGGTCTTGAAGGCGCCGCTGCGCGCGGCGAGCTTGGCGTAGTCGAGGCCATAGGTGTCGATGATGCGGTCGATGTCGCCCACGAGGCCGTCCTGGGCGTTCCACTTGGACGGCGTGGCGGCGATGCCCACGATGTTCATCTTGTCCTGGTAGAGCAGCGCGTGGATGAGCGACTGGGAGTCGTCCTTCTCCTCGGCGGAGAGCCTGAGGTCGGTGGATATGAAGACTCTGGGCAGTGGCATGGCGAGTGGGATCTCCGTTGTCGGTGCCTAGATCAGACGGCTGGTTCCGCGGCAGCGGCGGCGCGTGCCTCTTCGATGATCGCCTAGAGTTCAAGCAAAATAATTACCTCAGGGTGTATTGGCACTAGCCGTTCGCGCCAGGATTGCGTCCCCCTCCGCCATTCTTTATCCTTTTGAGTGAAAGCAGTTGGAGGGCGGCAGCGGCCGATCTGCGCCATCCGCCCCGGGCGGGGCCGGTGGCAACAAACCGCTCAGATCGCGCATGCAGGCGCACCGCGGGGCGGCTCGGACCGGGCGGAAACGATCGGACGGGAGAATCTCTCAAGGGGTGAAGGACGGGTCGGCCCCGAGGCCGCATGGTGCGAGAAGAGTGCCGCAGGCACGGGTCTGGCCGAACCGAACCTGAGCGATGTTCAGCAGTCCGAGGCCGAAGCGACGTCCGGTGGTTCGCTCCCCGGGCAGGGGTTCTCCCGGATGGGCGTTGGTGCAGAAAGGCGGCCTCGGCCCCGACCCTCAGGGGTCCGGCGACGCGGACGATCCCGGCGGTGCCGAAGACGGTGAAGCGGTTCCTGAGGGGGACGCGGATGTGGAATTCGGCGGGCTGGCGTTCAGGGTCTGTCGCGGCGATGGGCTCGCGGAAGGACAGGAGGCAGCGGATCTTGCTTCCCCGCCACAGAGCTCTCCATCACGATCCGGAGCTTCTCCTGGCCCGTCCGCCGTTCCATCGGATCGTCGAGGCCTTGAACGACCCGACAAATCCTTCACGACCATTCTCCGCCTCCCCGCGAGCGAAGGGTCCGCCCAGATGCGCAGCCCGTGACGCTCTGCCGCCGGGAGGCGGAGGGGAAACGGTCAGGCGGCGCCCATCCCCCCGATCCGTCGCGCCGCGAGCCAGCTTGCGGCGGCCATGGCGCCCGCGGTGGCGAGGCAGAGCGGCAGGCCGCCCCACTGGTAGCTGAGGCCCGAAAGCAGCGTGCCGAGCAGGCGCCCCGCGGCATTCGCCATGTAATAGAAGCCCACGTCCATCGTCACCCGCTCGGCCTTGGAGAAGGCGAGGATCAGGTAGGAATGCAGCGACGAGTTCACCGCGAAGACGAAGCCGAAGAGCAGAAGCCCCGCCACCAGCGTCAGCGTCAGCCACGTCGCCGGCTCCCCTGCCGCCAGTGCCAGCGCCGCCAGCGCGAAGGGGATGGGCGTCAGGAACCCGGCCCAGCGGCGAGCCTGGGCTGCGGCATCTCCGCGGATCAGCCGGGGCGCCATGCCCTGAACCGCGCCGTAGCCGATGATCCAGAGCGCCATGAAGCCGCCGATGAGGAAGAAGGCCTCGCGCCGGCCCTCGGCGGTGCCGTCCGACAGGACCGACTGGAAATAGACCGGGAGGCCCACCACGAACCACACGTCCCGCGCCCCGAACAGGAACATCCGCGCCAGCGACAGCCGGTTGATGCTCGGGTCGCGCGACCAGACGCCCGCGATCCTCGTGCCCTTCACTCCGCGCGGCAGGCCCTCGGGCATCCAGAGCACCACCGCGAGCAGGATCGCCACCAGCACCGCGGCCATCCCCAGCACCGCGGCCTGAAACCCCGCCAGCGCGAGAAGCGCCGCACCGAGGAAGAAGCCCGCCCCCTTCACCGCATTCTTCGACCCGGTGAGCAGCGCCACCCAGCGGAAGAGGCCGTCGCCCCCGGGCGCGAGGATCTTCACCGCGCTCTTCGAGGACATTTTCGCCAGATCCTTGGCCACGCCCGAGACGCCCTGCACCGCCATGACGAAGGCGACCGAGGCCGGGATGCTCCACGCCGGGTCCAGCAACGCCAGCGCGCCCAGCGCCCCGATCTGCAACCCGAGGCCTGCGTACAGCGTCGAGGTGAGCCCGAAGCGCGCGGCGAGCCAGCCGGCCGAGAGGTTGGTCACGATACCCGCCAGCTCGTAGAGCAGGAAAAGCCATGCGAGCTGCACCGGCGAAAAGCCCAGCCCGTTGAAATGCAGCAGCACCAGCATCCGCAGCGCGCCGTCGCTGAGCATGAAGGCCCAGTAGGCGGCGGTGACGGCGGCATAGGCGCGCAGGCCCGAGGTGGCGGCGAGGCTCATGATTCAGCTGCCGGCATGATGGGCCGACCGGCCGGTTCGGCGCCCGTGGCGGTGCCTCTGATGGGGAAGGTGCTCATGCCACGCTCTCCGCCACCATCCGGGTGATGTCGGCCAGCCGGCAGACATAGCCCCATTCGTTGTCGTACCAGGCGTAGAGCTTCACCTGCGTGCCGCCCACGACCATCGTCGAGGCCGCATCCAGCACCGCCGACCGGGGATCGTTCAGGAAATCCGACGAGACCAGCGGCCGCTCCTCATAGCCGAGGATGCCCTTCAGCGGCCCGCGCGCGGCTTCGGCGAAGAGGGCGTTGACCTCCTCGGCCGTGGTCGGGCGCTCGACCTCGAAGACGCAATCGGTCAGCGAGGCGTTCAGCAGCGGCACCCGCACGGCATGGCCGTTCAGCCGCCCCTTCAGCTCCGGGTAGATCAGCCCGATCGCGGTGGCCGAGCCGGTCGAGGTCGGGATCAGGTTCGCCAGCGCCGAGCGAGCGCGGCGCATGTCCTTTGCCGGGCGGTCCACGATGGTCTGCGTATTGGTCACGTCATGGATCGTGGTGATCGACCCGTGCCGGATGCCCAGCCCCTCGTGGATCACCTTCACCATCGGTGCAAGGCAGTTCGTCGTGCAGGAGGCCGCCGTCACCAGCCGCTGGCTGCCATCATAGAGCTGGTGGTTGATGCCGTAGACGAGGTTCAGCGCCCCGCCATCCTTCACCGGGGCCGAGACCACCACCTTGCCCACCGCTTCGAAATAGGGCGCGAGCTTCGCGGCGGTCTTGAAGACCCCGGTGCAGTCAACCACCAGATCGACGCCCAGATCGCGCAGCGGCAAATCCTCGATCCGCCGTTCGCGCATCAGCGGCATGCGGTGGCCGCCGAGCGTCAGGCTCTCGCCATCATGGGCGACCGGGGTCGACCAGCGGCCGTGGACGCTGTCGAACTCCATCAGCAGCGCGTGCTGTGCCGGATCGCCCTCGGCGTCGTTCAAAAGCACGATCCCGCCGCCCATGCCGCGGTCGATCAGCTCGCGCAGCAGCAGTTTGCCCATCCGGCCGAGGCCGTTGATCGCGATCCGCGCCATCAGGACTCTCCCAGCCGGTCGAGATGCTGCTGAAGGGCAAGCCGCTCCAGCTGGTCGAAGGGCAGCTGGGTGAAGGCCGAGATCCGGCGATGAAGCTCGCCGAAGGCCTTGGCGAAGGCGAGGCCCTTTTCGGCATCCGTCCCCTCGGCCTTCGCCGGGTCCGGCATCCCCCAATGCGCGGTCAGGGGCTGGCCCGGCCAGGGCGCACATTCGTCCGACGCCGCCTGGTCGCAGACGGTGAAGACGAAATCCATCCGCGGCGCCTCTGGCCCCTCGAACTCGGCGACATGCTTCGAGCGCAGGCCCGACGTGTCGAGACCGTTGCGCTCCAGCACCTCGAGCGCGAAGGGGTTGAGCGCACTGTTCGGCCGCGTCCCGGCCGAAAAGGCGCGGAAGCGGGTGTCGCTGAGGCTGCGCAGGATTGCCTCGGCAAAGATCGAGCGGGCGGAATTGCCCGAGCAGATGAAAAGCACGTTGAAGGGGCGGTCCATGTCGATCTCCGGTGGAAACGTGGGCAAGAGGTCGGGGCGTCCCCGGCCGCAGTCGTGACCGAGGTAGCAGATGAGGGCTGCCAGCGCGGGCAGCCGCACACTGTAGAAGAGCGAGCGTCCCTCGCGTGCCGAACCGATCAGGCCCACCCCCTCCAGCTCGGCCAGATGGTGCGAGAGTGTGTTCGGCTTCATCCCGAGCGACGCCGCGATCTCCGTCGGCCGCACCCCCTGTGGCGCGTGCCGCGTCAGCAGCCGGACGACGGCGAGGCGACCCGGGTGGCCAAGGGCGGCGAAATGGCGGACGGCGGCTTCATGTTCCATAGTTCTCGATTTATGGAATCATCTGGCCGCGCGTCAAGCGAAGCTTTTGTGACGGCCGGCCAGGCTGCCGATGTCGCGCTGGCAGGATCGGCGGGCGTCGCGCGAAGCAGCCTGGCGACCTCCTCCTCCGTCAGCACCTCGCCCGACGAGACCTGCTGTCCGTCCACGACGAGCGCCCGGGGGACATTACCCCGTAACAGGCGCTGTTCGCGACCCGGCCGAAGCGGACGCTGGAACAAACCTGTGGACGGTCTTGCCCGTCCGGCGAGGGCGCAGGAGGCGGGCTCTACCGGGGCCCCGTCCTTCCACTTGCAGCTGTCCCCCATCTTCGCGCCCGGCAGGCCCCCGGAGATGGAAGAGCCCGCTGGCGGGGTGGACGACAGCCGAGGCGAGGCAGCACCGCCTCAAGGCGGTGAGCCCCGCGGAGACGGGACCCACGTCCCCGCCGCCGCCGGTGATTGTCACGCGGTCGGTGAGCCCCGCGGACGCGGGGCCCACCTTGGGTCTCATTCCCGATGCGCGTCGATCAGGGCCTTGAGGATCTCTTCCTCCTCGCCGGTCAGATCCGAGAGCGGCGCCCGCACCGGGCCCGCGTCGAAGCCCACCAGACGCACGCCCGCCTTGACCGCCGCGACCGCGTAGCCCTTGCGCCGCGAGCGGAGTTCCATGAATGGGTAGAAGAAACTGTTGAGGATGCTCTCGCAGGTGGCGCGATCGCCGGCCCGCAGCGCGGCATAGAACTTGCTGGCCAGCGCCGGGACGAAGTTGAACACCGCCGAGCTGTAGGTGGTGAAGCGCGCCCCGAGATAGGCCTCGGCAAAGAGTTCCGCCGTCGGCATGCCGCCGAGATAGGTCAGCCGGTCACCCATCTTCGCGGTGATCTGGCGCACGAGGCCGATGTCGCCGGTGCCGTCCTTGAAGCCCACGAGGTTCGGGCAGTCGTCACAGAGCCGCGCCAGCGTGTCGGCCTGCAGCACGGCATTGTCGCGGTTGTAGACCATGACGCCCATGCCGGTGGCTTGGCAGACCGCCTTGACATGGGCGTAGAGCCCCTCCTGCGGCGCGTCGATCAGGTAGTGCGGCAGCAGCAGGATGCCGTCGCCGCCCGCCGCCTCGACCGAGCACGCGATGCCCCGGGCGATCTCGGTCCCGTAGCCGCAGCCCGAGACGATGGCGGTCTTGCCGGCACTCTCCTTGGCGGCCCTGACGATGGCGGGGATCTCGTCGGGGGTCAGCGAGAAGAACTCTCCGGTGCCGCCCGCGGCAAAGAGCACCGGCGCGTCGAAGCCCGACAGCCACTCGACGTGCTTCTGGTACGGGCCGGCGGCGAACCTGTTGTCGGCGTCGAACGGCGTGACGGGGAAGGAGAGCAGGCCGGAGCCGAGGGCCGCCTTGATCTGTTGCGGGTCCATGAGAATGTCCTTTCGATAGGTGCAGAGAGGGTTGGGCAGGGTTGCGGCCATGCGGAACAGGCTGCTTGCCCGAAGGCGCGCGCCGCCGGCGACAACGCCCTCGGGGCCGGGCGGCTTGGCTCAGGTCAGATCGCTCGGCAGCAGCGCATGGGGCAGGTTCTGATAGCTCACCGGGCGCAGGAAGCGGCGGATCGAGAGCGTCCCGACCGAGGTCGCGCCGAAGTTGGTCGAAGCGGGGTAAGGCCCGCCATGCACCATGGCGTGAGAAACCTCGACACCCGTCGGGAAGCCGTTGACAAGCAGCCTGCCGGCCTTGCGCTCGAGCACCGGCATCAGGCGCTGCGCAAGCGCCGTGTCGCCCTCGTCCATGTGGATGGTGGCCGTGAGCTGGCCCTCGAGGTCGCGGGCGAGCGCGTCCATCTCCTCCGCGCCCGAGACGCGCACCACGAGGCCGAGGGGGCCGAAGACCTCTTCGCCAAGCGCAGGATCCCGCAGGTAGCTCGCCGCATCGGTCTCGAAGAGGTTGGGCAGGGCATTGCGGCCTTCGCTGTCGGCGGTGAGCACCGGCCGCACGTGGGCGCGCCCGTCGAAGCGGGATCTGCCCTTCCTGTAGGCCTGTGCGATGTCCCGGGTGAGCATGCATTGGGCAGGCACGCCCCTCAGCGCCTCGGCTGCGGCGGCGACGAAGGCGTCGCCCTCGGGGCCGGTCTCGACCACGGCAATGCCCGGGTTGGTGCAGAACTGGCCCGCGCCCATGGTCAGCGAGGCCGCCCAGCCGGCACCGATGGCGGCGCCGCGCGCCTTCACGGCCGCGGGCAGCAGGAACATCGGATTGACCGAGCCCAGTTCGCCGAAGAAGGGGATCGGCACCTCGCGCTGCGCGCAGAGGTCGAAGAGCGCCCGCCCGCCGCCGAGCGAGCCGGTGAAGCCCACCGCGGCGATCAGCGGATGCTGCACCAGCGCCTGACCCACGTCGCGCCTGCCGCCCTGAACCAGAGAGAAGACGCCGTCCGGCATGGCGGTCTTCCTGATCGCGGCGAGGATCGCCTCGGCGACGATCTCGGCGGTGCCCGGGTGCGCGCCATGGCCCTTGACCACCACGGGACAGCCCGCGGCCAGCGCAGCGGCGGTGTCGCCGCCGGCGGTCGAGAAGGCGAGCGGGAAGTTCGAGGCGCCGAAGACCGCGACCGGGCCTACGGGGCGCATCACCAGCCTGATGTCGGGGCGCGGCAGCGGCTGGCGCTCGGGCAGCGCCACGTCGTGGCGGCGGTCGAGATGATCGCCCTCGAGGATGTGCTCGGCGAAGAGCCGCAACTGGCCGGTGGTGCGGCCGCGCTCGCCCTGCAGCCGCGCCTCGGGCAGGCCGGTCTCCTGACTGCCGATCTCGGTGATCGCCTCGGCGCGGGCCTCGATCTCGTCGGCGATGGCCCGGAGGAAGGCGGCGCGGCTCTCGCGGCTCGTCTGGCCGTAGGTCCAGAAGGCGTCCTCGGCGGCCCGGCAGGCGCGATCGACAAGCTCGGGCGTGCCGACCGAGAAGGCGTGGCTCGGCCCGTGGGCGGGATCGGAGATGAAGCTGGTCTCGCCAGCCACCCATTCGCCCGCGATCAGGTGCTTGCCGTGCGGGGTGAAGACGGATGTGTCGAGCATGAAGGCCTCCCGTGTCTGAGATGTCGTCCGACCGCTGGCGGTCAGGTCTGGGTGTCATAGCCGTTGAGCACGGCCAGGCTTTCGCCGGCGGCGAGGCGCCGGCGCCAGTCTATCTCGCGCGCCTCGTCCGCCTCGGCGCGCGCGATCAGCGCCGCAAGATCCGGGCGACCCGGATCGAGACAGAGCAGGCCGTTCTCGTCTCCGAAGATCAGGTCGCCATCCCGCACCGGAACGCCGCCGGGACAGACGGTGCCGAAGAGCTCGCCCCCCGGCACCCGCAGCGGACGCGTGGTGACGACACTCGTGCCGCGCGCGAAGAGCGGAAGGCGCAGGGCCGCGATCTCGGCTATATCGGTCACCATGCCATCCACCACGATCCCGGCCGCGCCCGCGGTCCGCGCGGCCAGCGCCACCATCTCGCCGACGCAGGCGATCCGGTCGTCTCCGCACCGGTCGATGACCAGCACATGCCCCGGCCGGATTGCCTCGAGCACGCGGTGCACTGGTTCCGCATCGGGCAGCGGCTGGCGCACGGTGATCGCCCGGCCGAGCATGCGCCCCGGCACCAGCGCGCGGATCTGCGGCGAGAGGAACCCCGCCGTCAGATGGTGCCCGAGCGAGGCGGGCTGCAGCGCCCGCAACCGCTCGATCAGGCCGGGCTCGAGCGCGGCCGCGGGCCGTCGAGGATGCCGGATCATGCGCGGGGCTCCCGCAGGGCCGCGGCGATCCCTGCCGCCGTGCGGCAGCCTTGGTTCAGGAAGCCGATGTCATTGCCGACCAGCAGCATGTCGCCGCCCTCCGCAAGCAGGTCCGCGGCCTGTTCGGGCGTTGCGGGCGCGCAGGGGAGCATGACGTGGATGCCCTTCTCGCGGCATTTCGCGACGAGCAGCCGCATGGCCCGGCGGACCGTCGGCTCGCGCATGGAATAATCCACGTCGAGGCCGCTCGAGAGGGCGAAGTCCGCCGGGCCGAAATGCACGGCATCGATGCCAGGCACGGCGAGGATCTCGTCGATGTTCTCGAAAAACTCCGGGCTTTCGGCCATCGGGACGATGAACGTGTCGCGGTTGCTGCGCCGGGCATAGTCCGCCCAGTCGAACCCCGGCCCCGCCCAGCCGGCCGAGCGGACCGAGCTGTCCCCGCCGCGCCGTCCCAAGGGCGGGAACTTCGTGGCCGCGATGATCGCGCGCATCTGGCCCGCATCATGCACCTGCGGCACGATCACGCCCGCCGCGCCGAGCTCGAGCGCCTTGCGCAGTCCGGTGGGCGCGCTGTCAGGCACCCGCAAGAGCGGCGCCACCCCGGCCAGCCGCGCGGCGAGGATCATGCGCTCCATCGGCAGATCGAGGCCCAGCACGCTGTGTTCGGCGTCGATGAACACGAAGTCGAGCCCCCAGGCGCCCGCGATCTCGACCGCGGCGGGACTGCCCGAATAGACGTTCATGCCGAAGACCGGCCCGCCCGACGCGAGCCTGTCGCGCCACCCGCGGCTCATGCCTCGAGCCCGAGTGCGGCGGGGGCGGCGCAGATGCGGTAATCCTGCGGGCGGCGGTCGCGGAAGGGATGCACCTCGTAGACGCCGGGATCGCGGATGATCGACTTGGTGCGCGCACGCGACAGGTCGACATCGACGGTGAAGATGCCTTCCTCCATGCCGGCGTTGAAGATCTCGTTGCCGTCCGGGCCGATGACGTGGCTGCTGCCCATGAAGGCCATGCCGTCATCGACGTCGATGCGGTTCGAGGACAGGAAATAGACGAAGTTCTCGGCGGCGCGCACGCGGCTGAAGAGGTCGGGCAGGATGCGGGCGGCCTCGGGCCAGGCGGCGGGCAGCACCACGAGCTCGGCGCCTTCGAGCGCCAGCGTGCGGATCACCTCGGGGAAGCGGATCTCGTAGCAGATCGCGAGGCCGATGCGGCCGATCGCCGTGTCGAAGACCGAGGGGCCCTCGATCTGGGGGATATCGGCGAAACGGTCGCCGATCATGAACGGCAGGTGCATCTTGTGATGCAGGCCGATGATGCCCTCGGGCCCGATCAGGGCCGCCGTGTTCAGGGCCTGCGGGCCGGACTTCTGGTAGAAACCCACGACGACATGGATGTCCGCCTCGCGCGCCGCCAGAAGAACGGGCGCGAGATCGCCCCGCTCGATGTCGACGGCCGCCTGCAGCAGCGCGGCGCGATCTTCGAAGGCGCCGCCGGTGAGGAAGCACTCGGGAAAGACGATGAGCCGTGCCCCGTCGGTCGCCGCGGCGCGGGCGGCCTCGGCAACGAGCGCGATGGTGGCAGGGGTGTCGCCATGCACGGGCGACAGCTGGGCGAATGCGATTTTCATGTCCACTCCATTCTGCGGGAGCGGGACCCGCGGCGCGGGTCCCGGCCGGGGCTCAATCCAGCGAGAAGCCCACCGCGTCGAAGACGGTGCGCACGAGCTCGGGATCGAAGGTCTGCGCATAGGTGCGGATGACCGGGGCCACGGCCTCCTGCATGCGGGCAAGCTCTTCGGGGGCGATCTCGGTCACGACATTGCCCGCGGCGCGGATCTCTTCCAGCGCGCTGTCCTGCGCCGCGCGCGAAATGCGGCGCTGCTCGACCGCGGTCTCCTGCGCGACCTTCTGGATCAGGGCCTTTTCATCGTCGTTGAGCTTGTCCCAGAAGGGCTTGCCGATCAGCACGATCTGCGGGTTGTAGTTGTGGCGGGTGACCGAGAGATATTTCTGCACCTCGGTATATTTCGCGGTGAGAGCGAAGGGCGCCGTGCATTCCTGCCCGTCCACGGCGCCGGTCTCGAGCGCGGTGTAGAGTTCGGTCACCGCCATTGGCGTGGGATTGGCGCCGAGCGCCCGCCACATGTCGACCAGCAGCGGGTTCTGCTGCACGCGGACCTTCAGGCCTGCGATATCCTCGAGCCTGTGCACCTCGCGGCTGTTGTTGGTCAGCTGGCGGAAGCCCTGTTCCCAGAAGGACAGGCCGATCACGCCATGTTCGGGCAGCTGATCGGTGAGCCTCCTGCCGACCTCGCCGTCGAGCAGCGCGTCCATCACCTCTTCGTCCTGATAGATGAAGGGCAGATCGAGGATGCCGAAATCCTGCGCCTGCGTCATCATGTTGCCGGCGTTCCAGACCATCATCTCGACCACGCCGCCCTGCAGCGACGACAGCACCTGCACATCGCCGCCCAGCACGCCATTGGCGAAGACGCGAGCCTTCAGCTTGCCGCCGCTCTGCTCCTCGAGCTTCTGCGCGAAGATATGCATGCCCTGCACCGGCGGCGTGCCTTCCTGACCGGTGGCGGCGAACTTGATGGTGCGGCTGCTGTAGTCCTGCGCCTGTGCGCCGGTCGCCAGAAGGGCGGCGGCCAGAAGGCCGTGGATCAGTTTCATGGGTCTGTCCTTGTTGGAGTTTCGGTTGGTCGGGATATTCCGGAGCTTCTGGGGCTCCTGTGGAATGTCAGTGCAGCAACCACTGCAGCGGCTGGGTCACGAGGGCGGGGAAGAGGATCAGCAGGAAGAGCACGGCCACCTGCGCGAGGAGGAAGGGCAGCGTCCCGCGCACCAGCGCCTCGTAATCGAGACGGCCCACGGCGCAGACCACGTTCAGCACCGTGCCCACCGGCGGCGTGATGAGGCCGATCGAGCAGTTGATCATGAAGAGCACGCCGAAATAGATCGGATCGATGCCCGCCTCGATCACCACCGGCACCAGAATGGGGCCGAGCAGGAGGATCGTCGGCGTGAGATCCATCGCCGTCCCCACCATCAGGATCAGCAGCATCAGCACCAGGATCAGCAGCGTCTGGTTGCCCATCAGCGGCTCGATCAGGTCGACGAGCTGGCCCGGAATGTCGGCCACCGAGATCATCCAGGCCGGGATCGCGGCCGCGGCCACGAGGAACATCACGCCCGCCGCGGTCTTGCCGGCGTCGAGCACGAGGTCCGGCAGGTCGCGCCAGTTCAGCTCGCGGTAGACGACCAGCGCCACGAAGAGCGCATAGACGGCGGCGACGGCGGCAGCCTCGGTCGGGGTCACGATGCCGAAGCGCAGCCCGACGATGATGATCACCGGCAGCATCAGCGCCCAGAGGCTGCGCCCGAAGGCCCGCAGCCGCTCGCGCATGTCGACCTTGGGCGCGGTCGCCACATCGTCCCGGCGCGAGACGAAGAACCAGGCGATGCAGAGCGCGAGACCGATCATCAGGCCCGGCGCGATGCCGGCCATGAAGAGCTTGCTGATCGAGAGGTTCGTGGCCACGCCGAAGACGATGAAGCCGATGCTCGGCGGAATGATCGGGCCGATGATCGCCGAGGCGGCGATGAGACCGCCCGAGCGTTCGCGCGCATGGCCCGCGGCCACCATCATCGGCAGCAGCAGCGCCGAGAGCGAGGCCGCATCCGCAAGGGCCGAGCCCGAGAGACTCGAGAGCAGGACACCGGCAAAGATGGTCACATAGCCGAGGCCGCCACGATGGTGGCCGACGAGCGCCCGCGCCAGATCGACGATGCGGCGCGACAGGCCGCCCGCGTTCATCACCTCTCCGGCCAGGATGAAGAGCGGGATCGCCACCATCGGGAAGCTGTCGACCGCGTTCAGCAGGTTCTGCGCGATGATCTGCCCGTCGAAGAGCCCCATCTGCCACATCAGCGCCGCGCCGGTCACGATCAGGGCATAGGCGATGGGGGCGCCGATGCCGATCATGGCGATCAGGGTTCCGAGAAAGAGCCCGATGGTCATTTCCGGCCCTCCGACGCCAGCGCGCCCACATGGCGCTCGACATCGCTTTCCTCCTCGGAGGTGCCGGGGCGCAACGCGCTCTGCGGCAGGCGCCCGGTCAGAAGGAGAAACAGTTGATGCAGAAGGAAAAGGCCGCTCATCGCCGCGAAGAAGACCCCGGCCGCATAGAGCAGGGCCACCGGCAGTCGGGTCGCCGGCGCGATCACCTTCAGATTGATCACCATCTGCTGCCAGCTGCCCAGCAGCATCTGATAGGTGACATAGAGCATCACCGCATGCGCCAGCAGGAACAGCCCCCGCTGCGCCGCGATGGGCACCCGCCGCACCAGCGCATCGACCCCGATGTGACCGCCGTCGTAGAGCACGAGCAGCGCGCCCGCGAAGGTCATCCAGACGAAGAGCAGGCCGGACAGGCCCTCGGTCAGGAAGATGCCGCTGTTGAAGAGGTAGCGCAGCACGACATTGAGAAAGACCATGGCCAGGATGCCGCCAAGGCACAGGACCACTGCCCCGCGCAGGCCGCGCAGGTAGACTTCCCTTAGGTAAGACATAGAGCCCCCTGTTGAGTGTGAACGCGGTCGGTGCCCGGCTCACCGTTCTCGTTGCAAAGAGGCTTGGTGCCCGGAAGACGCCCGGGCTTCGGTGCTGAGTGCCCTAGCCCGACGTCTGTCCGGGATCTGCGCGCAAACTCGACGCGGCAACCTCCCTGAGACCTTCGATAGCCAATTGTATGATGTCTGTCAAATGATGACTGTTGAATTATGAGTTAAGCGTCCGTCAGCCGGCGCCGGTAGCGCTCCAGCGAGGTGGACAGGTGCATCCGCATCGCCTCCTGCGCCGCGGCCGCGTCGCCCGCGGCGATGGCCTCGACGATCTGCCGGTGTTCCTCGACCATCTGGCGCAGGTAGTCGCGGGTGATTCCGGACTGCGGATCGTGCAGAAGCTGGCTGCGGGGAATGATGACGGGGCCTATGAAATCCATGAACTTGGGCATCCAGCTGTTCCCGCTCGCCCGCGCGATCGCCAGATGGAAGGCATAGTCCAGCTCGCGCCGGTGCTCGCCGAAGGCGTCGAGATCGCTCGTCTTCTCGAGAACCTCGCGGATCTGGCGCAGGTCTTCCGCGGTGGCCCTCCGGGCCGCAAGACCCGCGGCCTCGACCTCGACCCCGAGCCGGAGCTCGAGCAGTTCGAGCACCTCCGAGAGCTCGCCCGCCGCCTCCTTGGTGATCGACAGCGCCGGGTTGCCGCGCTCCTCGACGAACACGCCGACGCCGTGGCGCGATGTCACCAGCCCCTCGGAGCGCAGGGTCGCGATGGCCTCGCGCACCACCGTCCGGCTCACGTTGTACATCTCGCACAGCTGCGCCTCGATGGGGATCTTGTCGCCCACGGCATAGTCGCCACGCTCGATGCGCTCGGCCAGATCCCGGGCGACGACGGATGCCAGGCTGTCACGGCGTTTTCTCATGAAGGTCCCCTGTATTGCGCGGTCATCAGACGACTGATGAGCCCGCATGTACAGGGGGGAACGGCGGGCGGCAACTGCCTCCCCGGAGCGGCCGGCCCGTGCCCCGCTCCGGAGAGGGGAACGGCGGGTCAGTAGCCGTAGTGCCGATCCTCTTCCCGAGCCTCGGCGCTGCGCTCCGCCACCGGCCCGTAGCCGCCGCCGCCCGGCAGCTCCAGCACCAGCCGCCGCTCCGGGGGCACATGCTGCCGGCCCTTGGCCGCGAGCACCGTGCCATCGTCCAGCCGCACCGCGCCGGCCGCC
>NZ_MABH01000135.1 GCF_001720585.1 Cereibacter johrii
AGGCCGGGGGGCTGTCTGCCCCCCGGACCCCCAGAGGATATTTCTCCAGAGTGAAGATGGGAGGGCTGTGGCGCGCGCCCCGCCCGTGCCTCCCATGCCGGCGAACCGGGCCCCGGGCCCGGCTCCCGCCGGGTCCGCCCCGACAGAGCAGGTCCCTCCGCCTCTACACCTCCTCCCGCGGCGCCCCCCAACAGAGGATCTCCCGGGTCCTTCGACCGCTTGCCCTTTCATTCTGGCCCAAATATCCCGGGGGTCCGGGGGCAGAGCCCCCGGCCTTGCTGCAGGATCCCCATGGCCGCCCCCACCGCCCACACCAAGCTCGAAGATGCCCAGGCCCTCGCCTACGGTTGCACGATGGCCGCCTTCGGGATCACCATCCTCACGCATCTCGGGCTTGTCACGGGGCAGACGGCGGGCCTCGCAGTCCTGATCTCCTACGCAACGGGCTGGGGCTTCGCGCCGGTCTTCTTCGCGATCAACATTCCCTTCTACTGGCTGGGCTACCGGCGGATGGGGCCTGCCTTCACGCTGAAGACCTTCCTGTCGGTCGCGCTCATGTCGGCCCTCGCGCAGGTCATGCCCCAGTGGATCTCCTTCGCGCATCTCCATCCGGCCTTCGGCGCGGTGCTCTTCGGCCTGACCTCCGGCTCGGCGCTCCTCGCTCTCTTCCGGCACGGGGCAAGCCTCGGCGGCATCGGCATCCTCGCGCTCTACCTCCAGGACAAGACCGGCTTCCGTGCGGGCTGGACCCAGCTCGCCTTCGACGCCGTCCTGTTCGCGGTGGCCCTCACGCTGCGTGACTGGCCGCTCGTCGCCTGGTCCTTCCTCGGGGCGCTGGTGGTGAACCTCGTCATCGCCATCAACCACCGCCGCGACCGCTACCTCGCGACCTGACGGATCTTCGCGCCATTGCCGGAAAGCTCTGGTGTTTCTGCGCTGCGTCCTGTAACGCCGCGCTCGAACCCCTGATCCCACACCCGAGAGAGCACCCCGATGGAGCTTCGCAACATCGCCATTATCGCGCACGTCGACCATGGCAAGACGACCCTGGTGGACGAGCTCCTCAAGCAGTCCGGCGCCTTCCGCGACAACCAGTCCGTGGCCGAACGCGCCATGGACAGCAACGACATCGAGCGCGAGCGCGGCATTACGATCCTCGCCAAATGCACCTCGGTCGAGTGGAACGGCAAGCGCATCAACATCGTCGACACGCCCGGCCACGCCGACTTCGGCGGCGAGGTCGAGCGGATCCTGAGCATGGTCGATGGCGTGGTCCTCCTCGTGGACGCCGCCGAAGGCCCGATGCCGCAGACCAAGTTCGTGACCTCGAAGGCGCTGGCGCTCGGGCTCCGGCCCATCGTGGTGCTGAACAAGGTCGACAAGCCCGACGCCGAGCCCGACCGCGCGCTGAACGAGGTCTTCGACCTCTTCGCCAACCTCGGCGCGTCCGACGAGCAGCTCGACTTCCCCGCGCTCTATGCCTCGGGCCGCTCCGGCTGGGCGGACGAACAGCTCGACGGGCCGCGCAAGGATCTGTCGGCCCTGTTCGAACTTGTGCTGCGCCATGTCCCCGCGCCGAAGCAGCTCGCCGCGCGCGAAGAACCGTTCCGGATGCTGGCCACCCCCCTCTCGGCCGATCCCTTCATCGGCCGCATCCTGACGGGCCGCGTCGAGGCGGGCACCGTCAAGGCCGGCGACACGCTGAAGGCGCTCTCGCGCACCGGCGACCGGATCGAGCAGTTCCGCGTGTCGAAGGTGCTGGCCTTCCGCGGCCTGTCGCAGACCCCCATCGATCTGGGCGAGGCCGGCGACATCGTGACGCTGGCCGGCATGTCGAAGGCGACCGTCGCCGACACGCTCTGCGCCCCCGAGGTCGAGGTGCCGCTCCCGGCCCAGCCGATCGATCCGCCGACGATCTCCGTCACCTTCGGCATCAACGATTCGCCGCTGGCCGGCAAGGACGGCAACAAGGTGCAGTCGCGCGTGATCCGCGAGCGGCTGATGAAGGAGGCCGAGATCAACGTCGCGATCAAGGTCACCGACACGCCCGGCGGCGAGGCCTTCGAGGTTGCCGGTCGAGGCGAGCTGCAGATGGGCGTGCTGATCGAGAACATGCGCCGCGAGGGGTTCGAACTGTCGATCTCGCGCCCGCGCGTGCTCTTCCGCGAGGAGGACGGCCAGCGCATGGAACCGATCGAGGAAGTCACCATCGATGTGGATGACGAATTCACCGGCGCGGTGATCGAGAAGCTGACCGGGCCGCGCAAGGGCGAGCTCGTCGAGATGAAGCCCGCAGGGGCCGGCAAGACCCGGATCATCGCCCATGTCCCCTCGCGCGGGCTCATCGGCTATCACGGCCAGTTCCTGACCGACACCCGCGGCACGGGCGTGCTGAACCGCGTCTTCCACGAATGGGCGCCCCACAAGGGCCCGATCGAGGGCCGCCGCGTGGGCGTCCTCGTCTCGATGGAGAACGGCAGCTCGGTGCCCTACGCGCTCTGGAACCTCGAAGAGCGCGGTCATCTCTTCATCGGCGCGCAGGAAGCCGTCTATGTCGGCATGATCATCGGCGAGCACAGCCGCGAGAACGATCTCGAGGTCAACCCGCTGAAGGGCAAGAAGCTCACCAACGTCCGCGCCTCGGGCACGGACGAGGCCGTGCGCCTCACGCCGCCCGTCCGGCTCTCGCTCGAGCAGGCCATTGCCTATATCGACGATGACGAGCTGGTGGAGGTGACGCCCAAGATCGTGCGGATGCGCAAGCGCTATCTCGACCCGCATGAGAGAAAGCGCGCCGCCAAGGCTGCGGAATAAGCGAAGGGCGCCCCTGCGGCGCCCTTTTCCGTTCCGGGTTGTGGCTCAGGCCGCCGCGGCGAGCGGATCCGGCCGGAAGGTCTCGATCCGCACGCGTTCGCCCTCGAAGAGGCAGAAAGAGCCCTGCGCCACCGGCAGCCAGTCGCCCTCGTCCTGCTCCAGCGGCTCGGAGACCACGGCGCGCCCGCCGCGCCGCAGGCTCCAGCGGTGGTAGAGGGTCGGCGCCTGCTCGTCCGACGCATAGCGGACCGCGAAGAGCCGCTCCCCATCCGAGAAGGCCGCGGTCAGGCGGATATGGGGCACCCCACCCTTCTCGCGCGAAAGCCGTTCCAGCCTCACGACCGCGCGCTCCAGCGCGCCCTTCGGGTCGTGCTCCAGCCCCTCGGCCAGCGCCACCAGAAACAGCACCTCGCTGTCCGTCGCGCCCTTGCGGTGGCCGTAGAGCGTCTCGGGGATCAGCATGTCCGCGTCGCGGCGGAAGCGGTCGTAGCCGCCGATCTGGCCGTTGTGCATGAAGCTCCAGCGGCCCACCACGAACGGGTGGCAGTTGTTGCGGCTGGTGGCCGTGCCGGTCGAGGCGCGCACATGAGCGAGGAACAGGCCGGATCTGACCTGCGCGGTCAGGCTGCGCAGGTTCGGATCGCTCCAGGCCGGATAGACGTCGCGGTAGAGCCCGGGGTCCGGCCGCTCGCCATACCAGGCGATGCCGAAACCGTCGGCGTTGATCGCCGTCCCGCATTCGTTGGCGCAATGGCTCTGGTGGATCAGGGAATGTCCCGGACGGCTCACGACCTCCTCGAGGAAGATCGGCGCCCCGATATAGGCGGCCCAACGGCACATGGCTCAGCGTGCTCCGCGGGCGCGGACTGGTTCCGGCATGTTGACCTGCCCCATCATCTGCTCGCGGCCAGCATAGCGCGGGCCGCGGGCCTTGGCATCCTCAAACCGACAGGAAGCGCGCCCTGCGACAGGGCGCCTGTCCGGCGAGGGGCCGCTCAGTCGACCTCTTCGACCACGACGAGATCGCGGACGGAGGCGCCGCGCGCATGATCGAGCGCGGCCTGATATTCGGGCGAGTTGTAGCAGGCCACCGCCGCCTCGACGGAGGGGAAGCGCGCCACCACGTTGCGCGAGCGATCCCGGCCCTCGAGCTGGACGTGGCGGCCGCCGCGGGCGAGGAACACCCCGCCATGGGCAGTGATCACCGGCCCTGCCCCCTTGGCATAGCGCCCGTAGGCCTCCGCATCCGTCACTTCCACATTCGCAATCCAGAGCGCGGTCGCCATGTCAGCCTCCCATCACCGCTTCGGCCGCGCGGATCGCCGCGTCGGCCTGCGAGGCATCGGCCGCCCCCGCCTGCGCCATGTCCGGCCGCCCGCCGCCGCCGCGTCCGCCGAGCGCCTCGGCCGCGGCCTTGACCAGCGTCACCGCCGACAGCCGGTCCGTCAGATCGGGCGTCACCCCTGCCGCCAGCGCGGCCTTGCCCCCGGTGTCCGAGATCAGCAGGACCGCACCGGAACCGACGCGTGCCTTCATCTCGTCGATGAGGCCCGGCATGTCCTTGCCCGGCACGCCTTGCACGACCTGGGCGAGGAACTTCACCCCCCCGATCTCCTTGGCTTCGGAGGCCGCGCCGCCGCCCATCGCGGCCTCGCGGCGAAGCTGCGCCACCTCGTTCTGCAGCTGGCGCCGCTCCTCGACCAGAGCCTTCACCCGGTCCACCAGTTCTGCCGGCGCGGCCTTCAGCGCCGCGGCCGCTTCCGTCAGCCGCTTCATCTGCTCGTTAAGATAGGCGAGCGCCCCCTCACCGGTCAGCGCCTCGATCCGCCGCACCCCGGCCGACGAGGCCGAGTCGCCCAGGATCACGCAAAGGCCGATATCGCCCAGCCGCGCCACATGGGTGCCGCCGCAGAGCTCGAGCGAGTAGGTCTGGCCGTCCGCCCCCTTGCCCGAACCGGCGAGGGTGCCCATCGAGACCACGCGCACCTCGTCGCCGTATTTCTCGCCGAAGAGCGCCTGCGCCCCCAGCGCCCGCGCATCGTCGGGCGACATGATCCGCGTCTCCACCGCGCCGTTCGAGCGGATGAAGCCATTGACCTCGGCCTCGACCGCCGCCAGCTCCTCGGGGCTCAGGGCCTTGGAATGGCTGAAGTCGAAGCGCAGCCGGTCGGGCGCGTTCAGCGAGCCGCGCTGTGCCACATGATCGCCCAGCGCGCGGCGCAGCGCCTCGTGCAGGAGGTGCGTGGCCGAGTGGTTCGCCCGGATCGCCGAGCGCCGCGCATGATCGACCGTGAGCGTGGCGCCCTGACCCTGCCGGATCTCGCCTTCGACCACCTCGGCAAAATGCAGGAACAGGCCCTGCCCCTTCTTCACGTCGGTGATGCGCGCGCGCCCCGTGTCGGTCCGGAGTTCACCCGTGTCCCCGACCTGACCGCCCGACTCGGCATAGAAGGGCGTCTGGTTCAGGATGACCTGCACCGTCTGGCCCGCACCGGCCGAGGCCGTCTCGGCGCCCGCGGCGACCAGTGCCAGCACCTGGCCTTCCGCCCGCTCGGTGTCGTAGCCGAGGAATTCGGTCGCGCCGTGCGTTTCGGCCAGGTCGAACCAGATAGCGGCATCCTTCGTCTCGCCCGACCCCGACCAGCTCGCGCGCGCCTTGGCCTTCTGCTCTGCCATGGCGGCCTCGAAGCCCTCGACATCCACCTTGAGCCCCTTCTCGCGCAGCGCGTCCTGGGTGAGATCGAGCGGGAAACCGTAGGTGTCATAGAGCTTGAACGCGGCTTCGCCCGGCAGGGGCGAGCCGTCGGGCAGATGGCCGACCTCATCCTCGAGCAGCCGCAGCCCGCGCTCGAGCGTCTGGCGGAACCGGGTCTCCTCGAGCTTCAGCGTCTCCTCGATCAGCGCCTGACCGCGCGTGAGTTCCGGATAGGCGGCGCCCATCTGCCGCACGAGGGCCGGCACGAGGCGGTGCATCACCGGATCCTGCGCCCCCAGCAGATGCGCGTGGCGCATGGCGCGCCGCATGATCCGCCGCAGCACATAGCCGCGCCCCTCGTTCGAAGGCATCACCCCGTCCGCGATCAGGAAGGAGGTCGAGCGCAGATGGTCGGCGATGACCCGGTGATGGGTCTTGCCGGGGCCATCCGGATCGGTCGAGGTCGCATGGGCCGAGGCCTCGATCAGGCTGCGCATCAGATCGGTGTCATAATTGTCGTGCTTGCCCTGCAGGAGGGCGCCGATCCGCTCGAGCCCCATGCCGGTGTCGATCGACTGCTTGGGCAGAGGCGTCATCGATCCGTCCGGATGCTGCTCGTTCTGCATGAAGACGAGGTTCCAGATCTCGATGAAGCGGTCGCCATCCTCGTCCGCCGACCCCGGAGGACCGCCCCAGATCGAGGGGCCATGGTCGAAGAAGATTTCGGTGCAGGGTCCGCAGGGCCCGGTCGGGCCCATCATCCAGAAGTTGTCGTTGGTGGGGATACGGATGATCCGCTCGTCCGGCAGGCCCGCGACCTTCTTCCAGATCTCGGCCGCCTCATCGTCCGTGTGGTAGACGGTGACGAGGAGCTTCTCCTTCGGGATGTCGAAGTCCTTGGTCAGCAACTCCCAGGCGAAGGGGATCGCCTCCGACTTGAAATAGTCGCCGAAGGAGAAGTTCCCCAGCATCTCGAAGAAGGTGTGGTGCCGCGCGGTGTAGCCCACATTGTCGAGGTCGTTGTGCTTGCCGCCCGCGCGGACGCATTTCTGCGCCGTGGTCGCGCGGGTGTAGTCGCGGTGCTCGAGACCCGTGAAGCAGTTCTTGAACTGCACCATGCCCGAGTTGGTGAACATCAGCGTCGGGTCATTGCGCGGGACGAGCGGGCTCGACTCCACGACACGGTGGCCGTTGCGTCGGAAATAATCGAGGAACGTCGAGCGGATATCGTTCAAGGACGGCATGAGGAAGCCTCTGTCGGGCAGATCTGCGGTTCGCCGTCTCGTTTAGCCCTGCGCGCCGGGGCTGTCCACCTCGACGCGCGCGAGCGTCACATGTCCACCAGATCGTCGTCCTTGCCGTCTTCCCCGGTCGAGAAGTCCAGCCCGTGCGAGGCGCGAATCCGATCCTCGATATCGCCAGCGACCGTCGGGTTCGCGCGCAGGAAGGCCTTGGCATTCTCGCGCCCCTGCCCGATCCGCTCGTCGCCGTAGGAATACCAGGAGCCCGACTTCTCGACCACGCCGGCCTTGACGCCGAGATCGACGAGCTCGCCCGTCTTCGAGATGCCCTCGCCATACATGATGTCGAACTCGACCTCGCGGAAGGGCGGGGCCACCTTGTTCTTGACCACCTTCACCTTCGTCGTGTTGCCGATGACATTGTCGCGGTCCTTGATGGCACCGGTGCGGCGAATGTCGAGGCGCACGGAGGCATAGAACTTCAGCGCGTTGCCGCCCGTCGTCGTCTCGGGATTGCCGAACATCACGCCGATCTTCATGCGGATCTGGTTGATGAAGATCACCATGCAGTTCGACCGGCCGATGGATGCGGTCAGCTTCCGCATGGCCTGGCTCATCAGACGGGCCTGCGAGCCCATCTGCATGTCGCCCATGTCGCCCTCGATCTCGGACTTGGGCGTCAGCGCCGCCACCGAATCGACCACGATCAGGTTCACCGCGCCGGACCGGACCAGCGTGTCGACGATCTCGAGCGCCTGCTCGCCCGTGTCGGGCTGGCTGATAAGGAGTTCGTCCAGATTGACGCCGAGCTTCTTGGCATATTGCGGGTCGAGAGCATGTTCGGCGTCCACGAAGGCACAGACGCCGCCCTTCTTCTGCTCTTCCGCCACCACATGCAGGGTGAGCGTGGTCTTGCCCGAGCTCTCGGGACCATAGATCTCGATGATTCGCCCTTTGGGCAGGCCGCCGATGCCGAGCGCGATATCGAGGCCCAGCGAGCCCGTCGAAGTCGCCTCGATCTCCATGACCGGGCTGTTGGCGCCCAGTTTCATGATCGAGCCCTTGCCGAACTGCCGTTCGATCTGTGCCAGCGCGCTTTCGAGCGCCTTCGCCTTGTCCATCTCGCGCCTTCCGTTCAAGTCGAGCAGGTTCGCCGTCGCCATGTCCTGTTCCTTATTCCATAGCCGCGCAAAGGCAGCAATCGCTTCGCGAGTTCGCCCTATGTTCCGACCCAATATGGGATCATAAGGCGAACATTGCAACCGGTTTCTCCGGCAGATGCAGCTTTCGACCAAAGCGGTTAAGGGCTAGTTTAGGGCCGCGGGCGCTCGGCAGCCCGGCGATAAAAAGGGACAGAATGCTGATATTCTGGGAGCAACGGCTGGCGTTTCTTGCCACGCCAAAGACGGGGACGACCGCGATCGAGACCGCGCTCGAATCGCTGGCGACCGTATCGGTCCAGCGACCGCCCCTCCTGAAGCACACAACGGTTCAGCAGTATCGGCAGTTCATCGGCCCCTACCTCGACAGCACGGCAGGAGAGCCCTTCACGCTGGTGGCCCTGATGCGCGAGCCGCGGGCCTGGCTTGGCAGCTGGTTTCGTCACCGCCAGCGGGAAGATGTCGTGGAAGCCGCGATGAGCACCGCGCATCTGGATTTCGACTCTTTCGTACGGGCCTATGCATCGGACCCGCAGCCGGAGTTCGCGGCGGTCAGCTCGCAGGCCCGCTTTCTCGACCCCGGCGGGGCACGGGGGGTGGATCGGCTCTTCCGCTACGAAGCGATCGATTTGTTCATCGACTTTCTGGAGGAGCGTCTCGGGTGCGAGATCATCCTGCCCCGGCTCAACGTCTCGCCCTGTGCGCCGCTCGATCTCAGCGCCGACAGCGAGGAGAAGCTGCGGAACGTCCTTGCGCCCGATTTCGACCTCTATGCCTCGCTCGAGTGAAGGTCAGTGCACCTGCCCCTGCACTGTCGAGGTCAGATCATTGAGCGAGAACGGCTTGGGCAGAAACACGGAATTCGGGATGCGTGACTGCGACTCGGCCAGGCATTCCTCGGCGTAGCCCGAGACGAAGATGACGTGGACATCGGGGCGCTGCTGCAGCGCCTGACGCACCCATGTGGGCCCATCCATTCCCGGCATCACCACATCGGTCACGAACACGTCGACCTCGAGCGCCGGATCCTCGAGAGCCCGCAGCGCCTCCTCGGCATTCTCGGCCTCGATGACCGTGTAGCCGCGCATCCGCAGGGCACGGGAGGCAAAGGCACGCACGGGCGCTTCATCCTCGACGAGGAGCACCACGCCCTCGCCGCGGCGCGAGCCATCGGGCTCGGGACGGGCGACCGGAGGCGGCTCGACGGGAAGCGGCTCTTCATTGATGGGGAAATAGAGGTGGAAGACGCTGCCGCGCCCGACTTCGCTGTCCACGAAGATGAAGCCGCCGGACTGTTTCACGATACCATAGACCGTCGAGAGGCCGAGCCCCGTTCCCTCGCCGACGCGCTTGGTGGTGAAGAAGGGCTCGAAGATCTTCTGCAACCGGTCGGGGGGAATGCCGACACCCTCGTCGCGCACATGGATGGCGGCATAGCGCCCGGGCGGAACGGCCGCGCGGTCGCGGCGCAGCTCCTCGGTCAGAACGAGATCCTCGGTCTCGATCCCGATCACGCCACCCTCGGGCATGGCGTCGCGCGCATTGACAACCAGGTTCATCAGGACCTGCTCGAGCTGACGCTTGTCGGCGCGGATCGGCCCGAGGGAGGGGGCATGCGACAGGCGCAGCGTCACGCGCTCGCCCACCAGACGATTGAGAAGGTGGGTCAGGTCGGCCAGAACCTCCTGCAGGTCGATCCGTTCGGGCTTCAGCGTCTGCTTGCGCGAGAAGGCAAGGAGCTGACCGACGAGGCTCGCGGCCCGATTGGCGTTCTGGTGGATCTGGACGAGATCCGCGAATTCCGGGTCCTCACGGTCGTGGCGCAGCAGCAGCAGATCGCAATGGCCCGAGATCGCGGTGAGCAGGTTGTTGAAGTCGTGGGCGATGCCGCCGGCGAGCTGGCCGATCGCCTGCATCTTCTGGCTCTGGACGAACTGGGCCTCGAGCGTCTTGAGCGCCGTGGCGTCATTCAGGACCGCGAGGACAAGCGGGCGTCCATGCTCGACGATGCGACGCAGCGCGATCTGGAGGAACACCTCTTCCTCGGATCGGCGCAGACGCAGCACTTCGGCGCCTCCGGGCATCCGCTCGGCGGCGACGTCGGCCAGCCAGTCCCTGACCGCACGGCCGAGGCCTTCGAACAGGTCGGAGAAATCCGGCTGCGCATCGTGGCCGAGCCCAAGGAGATCGCGTGCGGCGCGGTTCGCGACGCGCAGGCTGCCGTCGCTGCCGAACTTCATCAGAGCCACCGGCAGATGCTCGAAATCCGCATGAGAGGAGCCTTGCGCCATCGTGGAGGGCACCGGCATGAGGTAGATCTCGCGCCGTTCGCCCAGGCCTTCGACCTCGGCCAGAATCGCGCGCACGGGGCCGTCGACGGTGGCCACCTCGACCTCCTCGCCCGACCGCGGCGCGAGATCGGTGAAGACGCGGTCAAGCCGCTTCGGCCGCTCGCCAACGAGCCGGCGCAGCGACTCGTTGGCGAAAAGCACCACGCCCGACTTGTTCGCCACCAGCATCGGCAGGCTCAGCCCCTCGGCTCCGCGGCCGGCCACCACGGCGCGATCCTGGAACTCCTCGAGCCGCCAGAGGAAGCGGCCGGGCCCGATCCGGTGCACGGACAGCCGGACATGGCCGCGGCGCGTCACCACATCCTCGCGCGATGAGCCGAGATTGGCCGCGCGGGCCTGCAGCCGGAAGAGCACGGAGGCGGGGCTTGCGAAGTGATCGCCGAGCGAAGCCACGAGCGTGCTGCCGCTGCGCTCGCCGAAGCGCGCGATGGCCGCGCGATTCTGGTAGCCGACCTGGCCCACCGCATCCGTCGTGAAGCAGGGTGCCGCATCCTCGCCCAGGAGCCGCGCGAGCCGCAGATCGAGGCCACGGTCACGCACCCGCTCCCAGACCATCAGCCCCCGGGCGATCAGCACGATGGCCACGAAGGTGAAGGCCACCATGACGGCTTCGAGCCGCATGTCGAGGTCGGAGGCGAAGAGAGCGGTTACCAGCGCCCCGCCGGCCACGGCGAGCAGGAGCCAGTGCCTTGAGCCGAGCCCTTCCGCCGCCCCCACGAGATCTGCTGACTGCCTGTGCACTGACATCCCCGAGCCGGATTCGCCCCTGGGACATTCGGCCCGGAAATCGTTAAGCACTGCTTAATCGGCGAGAGGAACCGGCTCGCAAGACACGAAAATTCAGGCAGGTTTCTGCAACAGGTCGAGGAAGAAGCCGTCGCCGCCGTCGAGTGGGGTCAGCCGCAGCTGGCGCACCCGCCTCCAGCCGGGGCTCCGTTCGAGGAAGGCGTCGGTCTGGCCCGCATTTTCCGGGGCGAGGAGCGAGCAGGTCGCATAGGCGAGGTGCCCGCCCGGTCGGACCAGCGGGGCCACCTCGTCGAGGATCGTGGACTGGATCGCCCGGAGCTCGGCCAGACGCTCCGGCGTGAGGCTCCACTTGCCCTCCGGCGCGCGGCGCCAGCTGCCCGAGCCCGAGCAGGGCACGTCCGCCAGCACGAGATCGAAGGGGCCGCGGCGCGCAGGTTCTCCCGCTGCGAGCCG
>NZ_MABH01000136.1 GCF_001720585.1 Cereibacter johrii
CGGCATGTGGGGCCTTAGCTCAGCTGGGAGAGCACCTGCTTTGCAAGCAGGGGGTCATCGGTTCGATCCCGATAGGCTCCACCAGATCCGGTTCGATCGCCAAGCCCATTGGGTGGGTTTGGCCGTCCAACCGGACGAGATTTTGACATCGTTCAGAGAGATACAACATCAGTATCGCCGGTCTCCCGAGTAGGGGAAGACCTGGGGTTCGACCCCGCAGGCGATATTGTTCCAAGTCTAGTACAACTGACCGCGACGACCTTCGGGTCATCGCATGGGAATGTACATGCTTCTGACATGGGAAAGAGCCTTGCTCTTTCCGGATCAGATCAAGCGCGAAAAGGGCGTTTGGTGGATGCCTAGGCAGCAAGAGGCGATGAAGGACGTGATACCCTGCGTTAAGCCATGGGGAGCCGGGAATGGGCTTCGATCCATGGATGTCCGAATGGGGAAACCCACCTGACATTCTGCTATTGTTATCCTTCGGATATGAATAGTGGGGTGAGACAGGTATCATTACCCTGAATACATAGGGGTTTTGAAGCGAACCCGGGGAACTGAAACATCTAAGTACCCGGAGGAAAGGAAATCAACAGAGACTCCGCTAGTAGTGGCGAGCGAACGCGGACCAGCCGATCTCCGAAGAGTGACTGGAATGGCCTGGAAAGGCCAGCCACAGCGGGTGACAGCCCCGTACAGGAAGCTCCAGGAGACATATCAAGTAGGGCGGGACACGTGAAATCCTGTCTGAAGATCGGGGGACCACCCCCGAAGGCTAAGTACTCCTTGCTGACCGATAGCGAACCAGTACCGTGAGGGAAAGGTGAAAAGCACCCCGACGAGGGGAGTGAAACAGTACCTGAAACCGGACGCCTACAAGCAGTCGGAGGGTCCATGAGACCTGACGGCGTACCTTTTGTATAATGGGTCAACGACTTGGTCTCACGAGCAAGCTTAAGCCGGTAGGTGGAGGCGCAGCGAAAGCGAGTCTTAAAAGGGCGTCGAGTTCGTGGGATCAGACCCGAAACCAGGTGATCTAGCCATGAGCAGGATGAAGTCAGGGTAACACCTGATGGAGGTCCGAACCAACACCCGTTGAAAAGGGTCTGGATGACTTGTGGCTAGGGGTGAAAGGCCAATCAAACCTGGAGATAGCTGGTTCTCCGCGAAAGCTATTTAGGTAGCGCCTCGGACGAATACCTCGGGGGGTAGAGCACTGCATGGATGATGGGGGCCCACAGCCTTACTGAGTCTAAGCAAACTCCGAATACCCGAGAGTACTATCCGGGAGACACACGGCGGGTGCTAACGTCCGTCGTGAAGAGGGAAACAACCCTGACCTGCAGCTAAGGCCCCCAATTCGTGGCTAAGTGGGAAAGCATGTGGGACGGCCAAAACAACCAGGAGGTTGGCTTAGAAGCAGCCATCCTTTAAAGATAGCGTAACAGCTCACTGGTCTAGATAAGCTGTCCTGCGGCGAAGATGTAACGGGGCTCAAGCCACGAGCCGAAGCTCAGGATGCACAGCAATGTGCGTGGTAGCGGAGCGTTCCGTGATATAGCTCCATGTCTCTTCATCCCTCGGATGCGGAGACAAGGAGCTTTCTGTGAAGCCGGGCCGTAAGGCATCCGGTGGAGAGATCGGAAGCGAGAATGTTGACATGAGTAGCGACAAACAGGGTGAGAGACCCTGTCGCCGAAAGTCCAAGGGTTCCTGCTTAAAGCTAATCTGAGCAGGGTAAGCCGGCCCCTAAGGCGAGGCCGAAAGGCGTAGTCGATGGGAACCAGGTTAATATTCCTGGGCCAGGAGGATGTGACGGATCGCAGGTGTAGTTCGGTCTTATCGGATTGACCGGGCTGCTGAGCGGTCCCTGGAAATAGCCCTCCATCAGACCGTACCCCAAACCGACACAGGTGGACTGGTAGAGAATACCAAGGCGCTTGAGAGAACCACATCAAAGGAACTCGGCAAAATGCCTCCGTAAGTTCGCGAGAAGGAGGCCCCGTCTGTAGGCAACTATGGGCGGGGGGCACAAACCAGGGGGTGGCGACTGTTTACTTAAAACACAGGGCTGTGCGAAGCCGCAAGGCGACGTATACAGTCTGACGCCTGCCCGGTGCTGGAAGGTTAAAAGGAGGAGTGCAAGCTCCGAATTGAAGCCCCAGTAAACGGCGGCCGTAACTATAACGGTCCTAAGGTAGCGAAATTCCTTGTCGGGTAAGTTCCGACCTGCACGAATGGCGTAACGATCTCCCCGCTGTCTCTGATGTGGACTCAGCGAAATTGAACTGTGTGTCAAGATGCACACTTCCCGCGGTTAGACGGAAAGACCCCATGAACCTTTACTATAGCTTCGCACTGGCATCAGGATTGTGATGTGCAGGATAGGTGGTAGGCATCGAAGCGGGGACGCCAGTTCCCGTGGAGCCAACCTTGAGATACCACCCTTCGCCATCTTGATGTCTAACCGCGGCCCGTTATCCGGGTCCGGGACCCTGCGTGGTGGGTAGTTTGACTGGGGCGGTCGCCTCCCCAACAGTAACGGAGGCGCGCGATGGTGGGCTCAGACCGGTCGGAAATCGGTCGTCGAGTGCAATGGCAGAAGCCCGCCTGACTGCAAGACTGACAAGTCGAGCAGAGACGAAAGTCGGCCATAGTGATCCGGTGGTCCCGAGTGGAAGGGCCATCGCTCAACGGATAAAAGGTACTCTGGGGATAACAGGCTGATGATGCCCAAGAGTCCATATCGACGGCATCGTTTGGCACCTCGATGTCGGCTCATCTCATCCTGGGGCTGGAGCAGGTCCCAAGGGTATGGCTGTTCGCCATTTAAAGAGGTACGTGAGCTGGGTTTAGAACGTCGTGAGACAGTTCGGTCCCTATCTGCCGTGGGTGTAGGAGACTTGAGAAGAGTTGCCCCTAGTACGAGAGGACCGGGGTGAACGATCCACTGGTGGACCAGTTGTCGTGCCAACGGCAGTGCTGGGTAGCTATGATCGGACAGGATAACCGCTGAAGGCATCTAAGCGGGAAGCCCCCTTCAAAACAAGGTCTCCCTTGAGGGCCGTGGAAGACCACCACGTCGATAGGCCAGAGGTGTAAGCGCAGCAATGCGTTCAGCTGACTGGTACTAATTGCCCGATAGGCTTGATCTGACCCGGTAACAGCAAGGCTCAATAAGCCAAAGCTCTACCCCAGATCAGAAAGCAATAGACCCGGAACAAGCAAAAGCCTGATGTTGTCGTTTCTTCTCCGGTCTGGTGGCCATAGCACGAGCAAAACACCCGATCCCATCCCGAACTCGGCAGTTAAGTGCCGTCGCGCCAATGGTACTGCGTCTCAAGACGTGGGAGAGTAGGTCGCCGCCAGACCTGAAAAGAAACGAATATCCCTCAAAACGATCAAATCAAAACCGACGCGGGGTGGAGCAGCCCGGTAGCTCGTCAGGCTCATAACCTGAAGGCCGCAGGTTCAAATCCTGCCCCCGCAACCAGACTTTCTAAAAAGATATCAAAGACTTCAAAGCCGAGCATAACGCTCGGCTTTCGTCGTTCCAAATTCTTGTCAACACCTGGTCAACGTTTTACGAGCCCCCCATCGGCGGGGCGGACAAACGCCGCCGGAGCCATCTGTCACTTCGGAAGATCCTCCCGAAACCGGTCCATCTGGTGCATCCGCTCGTGCAGGATCGTCACGATGCCGACGTCCCCGTTCGACAGCCGCCGCCAGTACACGAAATGATGCCCGTGCCGGAAGTAGAAGCCTTCGATCCCGAACTCGGCCGGGATGGGGTGCGACGCGACGCCATGGCTGTCGATCTTGTCGAACGCCGCGAAGAGCTCGGTGATGTAGCGATCCGCCTGTTCCGCGCCCCAGCGGTCGCGCGTGTAGCGGTAGATCTCGTCAAGCCGCAGCGATGCAGCCTCCTGGACGCGGACGGCCACGCTGTCAGCCCTGGTTCCGGGCGATCACCTCGGCCGCCGTCACCGGGCGATAGCTTTCCTCCGGCGCAGCGAAGGCGCGCGTCAGCTCTGCCTTCAGGCGATCAAATGCCTCACGCTCCACCCGTTCCTTGTCGCGCCGGATCAGGTCGCGGACGTATTCGCTGATGTTCTCGTAGGACCCGTTCTCGCCCACGTTCGATGCCACGAACTCGCTCAGCGCGCCGCTGATGCGGACCGTCATCGTCGTGGTCTGGGACATGGGGACCTCCGTCTGTTGTCTTCAAGATACGCAAGAATGAATGCGCAGGCAAGATTGGCTTCGCGTCGCGCGCAGCGCGAGGTTGAGTTGCACGCAGCCGCAGACAGCTTCCTCGCGCCCGGCGCGGTCTCGCATCTGGCCTTGGCCCATCGCCTGTGGCAGCATCGCCGCATGATCGCATTCCGTCCGCTGCCTGATGACCATCCCGACCTCGCGCATTTCCCCTTGCTGCGCGCGGCGCTGCTCACCTTGCGGTACGCGCAAGAGCACGGCGCCATCGGTCTGACGAAATCGAATGCCTTCAAGCGGGTCTTTGTGCATTGGGCGGTCGAGGCCTTCAACTGGCCCGGAAAAAGCGCCGAGGAGATGTTCCGCTACAACAAGGTGATCAACGAATACGAATTCCCGCCGCTCGAAGTGCTGCACGCCCTGCTGACCGGCCTGCGCCTTGGTCGGCATTACAAAGGCGAATTCAAGGTCACCAAGCGCGGGGCAGAGTTGGCGCAGGCTCCGGGGCAGCTCTTCGCCGCGCTGATCCCTCACTATCTCTTCGAGATCGACCATGCCTCCTACGCGCGTTTCGACGAGTGCCCCTTCGGCACATGGGACGTCTGGATGAATGTCATCAATGTCGAGGCGAACCTTGGCACCACCGAGCGCAAGCTCTTTGCCGCCTTTTACGGCGAGGAGCAGGATTGGGACACGCCCGGTTGGCGCGACATGGCCGCCTTCTCCTCGTGCGTGCTGCGTCCGCTTGAATGGGCGGGCCTTCTGATGCAACCGCGTGAGGCGCAGTACGGCGCCACCACGCGCGAGGTCTTCAAGACGCCCCTCTGGCGCGCCGCGCTGAAACTCGACACCGATCAGATGTTGCGGCCGGTTCTGGTGCAGTGACTTTTGCTTGGCCTCGAGGGCAGGGGGCGCCGGTCGGACCTGCAAGACGGGCCTCAGTAATCGGTTTCCAGATAGACCCCGGCACAGTCATAGGCGACGGCGGCGGCCGTGACGCCGGTGTTCAGGAAGAGCCGCGGCGAGAGGAATTGCGTGTTCGCGGGCAAGTCGGCGGTGATCTCCTGTTCGAACACCGCGCCTGACACCTCGTCGACGACGCGCACCCAGACAGAGCTGCCATTCGGCGGCGCTGCGATGAAGAGGGTGAGCACGCCGCCGGTGGCGATGGCGAAGCTCGCCCCCATGTCGGTGAGCGTCGGTGCCCCCGAGGCATCATTCGTCACCATCTGCCAGCGCGTGTGTGTCCCGCGCTGGAAACCGATGCCGATGCAGGTGATAGCAGTGGCGAGCGTCAGGGTGGTTGCGAGAGCGGCCGTTGATCCGTAGAGGCCGAAGAACCCCATGCCGGTCGCCTGCAGGGTCGTGAGCGAAATCCGCGTGACGAAGGTCCAACCGCCCAGGCCCGCCGCGTTGCCGCGCCAGCAGGCCCAGCCTGCGGAGCGCTGGTCGGCGACCGAGTCTGCCACTGCGGCCGAGGTCAGACGCCAGCGCCGCATCGAAGCGGCGAGGTTGGTCGAGGCCAGTGTGGGATGCGAGACGGTGCCGACCGAGGTGAGCGGCAGCCCCTCGGCGGTGATCGTGGTGCTGGTCGAGGGCGACCAGTTGGCGATCCGGTTGACCCCGAAGTGTGGCTGGAGGGGGAAGTCGCGGCCCGAGGGGCGCATGACGTCGATCCATGGGGCGCCTGCGCGGTTACGGGCGTAGACCGACGCTTTGCCAGCGGGCGGCGGGGGCGGGGCAATGGTCAGTCCCGGCAGGACCGTGGGCTGCGGCAGTTCCACCTGGCCGCTGGTGCGGTCGATGCGGATCGCGTCGAAGAAGGCCGCGCCGTCCGGGCTGACCTTGATGCCGAAGTCGTCGTTGCCGAGCAACCCGATCAGCGCCCGCGCCGAAAACCCGGTCTTGAAGGCAAAGGCCGCGTCGTTCGCGGCCGCGGCCTTGTTGACCGTCGCCTCGATCCCGGCGCCTGCGTTGTTCAGAAGCACTGCGGGCGTGTTGACCGAGAGCCGGTTATAGGTGTCCGCCGTCGCTCCGCCGAGTCCGAGCTGTTGCGCGGTAAGGTTTGCCTGGGGCATGCCCACCTGCGTCACGGCGTTGGCGAAGGTGACGGTGGGCGTGTTGATGACGGTCGTGCCGCCCGCGCCAGCCGTGGCCGAGCCAATGTTGACGACCGTGGTCGATCCAGATGCACCTCCGGTCCCGAGGTTCACGGTCTTGGTGACGCCCGTTGTCGTCGCCCCGGTGCCCAACCCATAGGTGGCGGTGCCTGTTGCCGTGCCGATCGAGGCGCTGGCGGCCGACACCGTCACGGTCCCGGACGCTGTAAGCGTGCCCGAGAAGGTCTTGTTGCCGGTGAAGGTCTGGGTACCCGCCAGGATCGCGAGTTCCGACGAGGTGTTCGGCAGTGTGAAGCTGCGCGTCGTCCCGGTGCTGATCCCCGACAGCGAGAAGGTCGCCTTCTTCGTCGGATCGGCATCGTTGACGAGGCTGAAGATGGCATCCGACACATTGCTCGGCTCGCCCACGACCTCCCAGGCGCTGCCGCTCCAGGCGAGGAACAGGCTTTCGGCCGCGACCCAAGTGAGCCAGCCGGGGCGCGGCAAGAGGCGGATCCATGCGCCGTCCACCCAGAAGGCCACATTCAAATCCCACCCGGCCCAAAGGCCGGTCGCGCCGGGGGCCACGAGGTGCCGGTTTCCGTCGGCCGGGCTGGCCGGGGGCGCAGTCCGCGTGCGGTCGAGGACCGAGAGTTGCACCATGGCATCGAGCAGCCGGAGGGCCTCGTTGTGGGTGACATGCTTTTGCGCCTGCGCCGCCAGAAGGTAGGGCAGGCCCAGATGGGTCGTGGTGTCTGACATGGGGATTCCCGTGGGGTGGGATCAGAATTGCAGCGTGACCGCGGCGGGTGTGCCGCGCCCGAGGCGGTTCGAAAGCTGGAAGATGCGGAGCGCCAGTGTCTGGCCGGGCCCGAGCAGCGCGCCCCAGTCGGTGATCTGCTGCGCGGCGGTATAGAGGGCGGAGGTCGTGGTGCTGGTCAGCGTGCGCTTGACGGTCGTCCCGTCGAGGATCTGCACATCGTAGCTTTCCAGGTCTTCGGCCAGCGGCACCTCGACCTGTTCCCAGGCATCGGCGACCAGCGCACGGGACCGCCGCGTCCAGCGGATCGTCAGATCGCCCGGGCTGCGGGCGGTTCGCCACGGCTGCTCGACATGCACCGGCGCGAAGGGCAGGAGGCCCCGCCCGGTCGGGGTGAAGCCCAGCGCGGCGAAGCTGTCGTCGTTGACGGCGCGCGCGGCTGGTCCCACACGCCAGTTCCAAGGCAAGCCAAGGTCAGCCTCGGCAATGGGCTGCGAGGCCAGTGTGGTGTCCAGTACCACCACTCGCGCCCCGGCAGGGGTGGGATTGCCGATGGCATGTTCCGTGCCGCGCTGGCCGCGGAGGAGGCGGGTCAGGCGATAGCGGCCAGGGGCGATAAGCTCTGCAGCCCCCGCCTGGACGATCTCCCAGACGCCCACCGCGGCCTCGATCGCCAGCGCGTTTGCGCCGCCGAAGAGGGCGACGTCGGTGACACTCTCCAGCGTTCCCGAAAGCAGATCGACCACCAGCGCGTTGCCCAGATCGAAGCGCGAGGTCGGCCCCGGAAAGAAATCGAAGGCCAGCGTGCCGATCCGCGCCCGACTGCCGAAGGTCGTCAGGAGGTTGAACCCGTCTGTCGAGGCGCTACGGAACACCGCGATCTCGCCCGGCCATGGGCTGGCATAGGCCGCGATCCAGGGGCGATGCGCCGCAACCTCCTCGCTGATCTGCGGCAGATCCAGCATCACCACCTCGGGCGTGCCGAAGACGACGGGGCTCGCAACATTCGCGGGCCGGGGATCGCCGGGCGGCAGGTCATAAGCAGCGCGGTCCTGGCGCACCGCCTCGACGCCGCGCGCTTCGGCATCGGCGATGGAGGTGAGGCGGAATTCCATCTCGCGGCCGTCATGTGCAAGGCGGATCACATCGGCCGGATCAAGGGCCAGCTTTGACGGCGGCAGGCGGAAGGTGGCGCTTTCCCGGCCGATCCAGGCCTCCATCAGCGCGCGGCGGCACCGGCGTTCGGCCTCCTCGGGCGGGATCGCCATCGGGAAGGACTCGAACGCGATGCGGGTCGTGTCAACGGTGATGCGCCGCGCCTCCACCTGCGCCGCGTCGTAATCCTCGTCTGCGCGGGCGACCTGCCACTTCAGCGCCTGCGGCAGTTCGGTCTCCTGGCCGCGTGTCAACTCGAAGGCCTCGCCCTCGCGGTTGGCAACCAGATCGTCGATAGCCAGCGTGACGACCGAGGCGCGGCCACGCATCACAAACCGGATCACGCCTTCGGTCTCGATGGCGTCGAAGCCGAAATGCCGGGCCAGCGTGGAAATCGATGCACGAGGGCTTTCCAGCGCCCCGATCACATAGCCCTCGACCGCGCCCCAGAGGCCGGAGACATCAATGAGGCTTTCCGCGAGCCCGGCGCGCAGGCAGAGGTTGCGCACAAGCGCGGCGAGCGAGACAGCGCCGAGCCGTCCGGTGAGCCAGTGGCCGAGCCGCCAGTTCGCGCCGTCCGTCCAGACGCCGGTCAGTTCGGGGAAGAACGGATAGGGCCGCGCGTCCCAGGTCCAGGCGGCGCATTCGGGAACATGCACCATGCGGCCGCCATAGACGGGCGAGGTCGGGTTATTGGCCGGAGTTCCCCACCAGAGATAGCTCGCTTCCAGATAGGCGCGCTGGAGCGCGTCATCGCGCCAGCCGCGGGAAAAATGCGGCGTGGCGCTCTCGGACGACTTCGGGTCGAAGAAGACATTGGGCTGGTTCGTGCCGCGGTCGATGGCGGGACAGCCGAGTTCGGTGAACCAGATCGGCTTCGATTGCGGCACCCATGCCGTGGGCGGGCCGCTCTCGATCCCGCTCGGGCGGTTGAGATGCGCGTTCGACCACCAGGCGCGCAGATCCTTGGTGCGGAAGACCCACGGCTTGCCCGCAGCGCCATCGGTGATGGGCGTCCGTAGTTGCGCCGACCAGTCGGCGGCGCTGGCATAGAACCAATCGAAGCCCTCGCCACCGGCGATGTTCGCTTGCAGATAGCCGCGGTCATAGATCGCGGGCCAGCCTTCGATCGCGTCCAGATGCTCGAACCCGTCGCGCCAGTCCGACAGCGGCATGTAATTGTCGATGCCCACGAAATCGATGTTCGCATCCGACCAGAGCGGGTCGAGGTGGAAATAGACATCC
This sequence comes from Cereibacter johrii, assembly GCF_001720585.1. Lineage (GTDB taxonomy): Bacteria > Pseudomonadota > Alphaproteobacteria > Rhodobacterales > Rhodobacteraceae > Cereibacter_A > Cereibacter_A johrii. Next base: position 9,472 of record NZ_MABH01000136.1, read on the forward strand.
CCCGTGCCGTCCTGCGGATGGTGGCCGAAATACTCCGACCAGTCGGCAGCATAGCCGATCTTCGTGCCCGGCCCGAGGATTGTGCGGACGTCGGCCGCGAGGGTCTTGAAGGCCGAGACGGCCGGATAGGCGCTGGCGCCTGAGCGGATCGACGTGAGGCCGCGCATCTCCGAGCCGATCAGGAAGGCATCGACCCCGCCCGCGGCGGCGCAGAGATGCGCGTAATGCAGCACCATCCGGCGCAGGCCCCAATCACCGGGCGAGCCGGTGAAGGTGATGGTCTCGCCCGACACCGCGAACTGTGCCGGGTTGGCCGTGCCGAAGAAGCTTGAGACCTGCGTGGCCGCCGCCGCGGTCTTGTCCACGGTTCCCGCGGAACCTGCGGCCGGGGAGCAGGTAATCCGGCCGCGCCAGGGGAAACTCGGCTGACCGAGCGTCGCGGCGTTGTCGGAATAGGGATCGGGCAGTGTGTTGCCAGGCGGCACATCCATCAGCAGGAAGGGATAGAAGGTGACGCGCAGCCCGCGCGCCTTCATCTCGCGGATTGCCTCAACCACCGCGAAATCCGCAGGCGTGCCGCCATAGACCGGCCGATCCTCGGCGTCGCGGCTCACGAGATGCGCATTCGTCCGCGTCACGCCATTGACCGTCCAGACCTTGGGGCTGGTCGTCTTGGCCGCCACCTCGACGCCGGGCTTGATCGCGCAGTTTCCAGCGCGCAGGTCATTGCCAAACCAGGCGACGACGAGGCTGATGCTTTCGACCGCCGGCGCCAGAGCCTGCAGCCGGTCGAGCGCCACCACCATGTCGGCGGTGTCGGAAACCGCGTTCAGGTTCTCGGCCACTTGCGCCCCGGTCTCGCCCTTGCGGATCGCCTCGGTCGCATAGGTGAACTCGCCCGAGGCCGGGATAAGAGTGACGGCACGAGTCAGCCCCTCGGCGGTGTCGGGATCGGCCAGCGGGCGGAACACCTCGAAGCTGAGTTGCGGCAGGCGGTTGCCGAAGGTGGCCAGCGCCAGATCCTCGAAGACGACATAGGCCGTGCCGCGATAGGCAGGCGTGTTGGCCGCGCCCATCTTCGCCGCAATGAAGGGATCGGCGGTCTGCACTTCGTCGCCCGGATACCAGCGCCACGTGATGCCGGTCATGTCGAGCGGCTTGCCATCAGCCCAGATGCGGCCGATGCCGGTGATCGGCCCCTCGCAAAGAGCGACGGCAAAGGACGCATAGTAGAGATATTCGGTGGTCTTGACCTTCCCGCCGCCCCCGCCCTTGCCGCCGCCTTGCGTCGTGGTCTTCGTCTCTTCACGGAAATCAGTGGACCAGAGGATGTTGCCGCCGATCCGCATCCGCCCGTAATGGCGGGGGATCACCGCGCCTTCGGTGGAGGAGGTGATGCGCAGCGTGTCGAGCCGCTGACCCTCGATCCGTTGCGCAGGCGCGAGCGAGGAGACGATCCAGCTGTCGACGACAGACCCCACGGTCGAGCCGACAAAGCCGCCGATGACGGCGCCGGAAAGGCCAAGGATCGTGCCGCCGAAAGCCCCGCCAATGGCGGAGCCGACGGCGCCGAGGACAAGGGTGGCCATTGGGATTCTCAGCGTGCAGGGAACAGGAAGGCGAAAGCGATGCGCCGCCGCCATGTCGGTGTCAGCGGTTCCTCGATCACGCCGAGGCGTTCATAGGCGTGCAGGAAGGTGTCGGGGCCGGTGAGGATGCCGACATGCTTGGCGATGGCGCGGGGCCTCATGCGGAAGAGGATAAGCGCGCCAGGCAGGGCATCATCCGGGGCAATCTCGGGCATTATGCGGCGAGCGCCCTCGGCCAGAACCTCGCGCGGGCCCATCTCGCCCCAATCCCGGCTGTAGGGCGGGATCGGGAAGGGTTCCGGCCCGACCACCTCGCGCCAGACGCCGCGCGCAAGGCCGAGGCAATCGCAGCCCACGCCCTTGAGGCTCGCTTGGTCGTGGTAGGGCGTGCCAAGCCAAGAGCGCGCGACGGCAATGACGCGGACCGGATCGGCGGGCGGGATGGGCGCGGTCACAGCACCGCTCCCTCGTGGCCGCCGTCCTTGGTTGCGTAACGGAGCACGGCATCCTGGCCGGGGATGTGCGGAAAACCCCGGAAGTTGGCGACATTTGCGAACTTCGCCCGGCAGGTTGCGAGGCTCTTGTCGCAGCCCGCGCGGATCGTGAAGGCGTCACCCTCGCTGATGGCCCGCACCGGAGCCTCCAGCAGAGTCAGGATTGCCACGCCCTCGACAAGCGTGTGCGATAGTACCTCGGCCTGCCGCCCGGCATTGGCGCCGCTGGTCCATTGGATCCGTCCATAGGAGAACCAGCCCGCGGCATAGGCTTGCAGCCCCTCGGTCGTGAAGGCGCGATCACGCTGTAATGCCGCCACCGTGCCGGTGCCGGTGTAGATCGGCGTTTCGGCATGGATGCCGCAGCGTCTATCGCCCAGCGCCGCGTCGCAGGTTGCCTGGAAGGTGCGCCCGACCGTTTGGCCGAGGACATGGGCAAGGCTCCGAACCTCAGCGACAAAAGCCAGCCGCCCGCGCCGGATCTGGCCGATGGCGCCCCGGCGCAAAAGCACGCGCTGCGCCGGGGCCGCCCAGTTCACCCGCCAGACCTCGACCATGCCATTGTCCCAGCGGCCATCGAGAATATCGGTCTCGGTGATCCGGTCGGAGGTCAGCACCCCTTGAGCGTCCTGCGCATCGACCGAGAGATCGGAGCCAGATCGGACCTCGGACGCCGTCAGCCCGCTTTCGGGCTCGAACGCGGTCCCATCGAAGCTGAGACTGCGGTCGTGGTCGGTGAAGCCGAAACTCACGCCATCGGCGCGGGTGATACGCCAGCACCATGCAAGCGTCGTGGTGCCTTCGTCGAGGTGGGATTGAAGGTCTGGCGGGAGGGACTTCATTTGTCCTGCCCGGCAAAGCCGCGCTCGATCCGGTCGCGCAGGCCGATGAGGCCGAGACCGAGGCTGATCAGCGTCATCGGCGCGGCATCGCCCGAGCCCGAGAGCAGCGCGACGAGGTGGGCCAGCGCGGCGAGTTGCCCCTGATCGGGCAGGAAGAGGGCGCCGGTGCCGGTGGCAAGGGCGAGGCACCCGGCCCACCAGGTCAGGGATTTGGGGCGAAGGTAACGCATCGGAGGTCTCCTTGGGTCAGAGGGGGGAAAGCAGCGCGAGGGCGTCCGCCTCGCTCAGCCGCCGCAGCGGGCGGGCGAAATCCACCTTTCCGTTGCGGTCGACCGACCAGACGGTGAGCGGCCCGGTGGGATAGCGGCCGTCGCGGAAGAGATCGCGCTCGGCCTCGCGCCGGGGCCGGATGGTGGCGGGACGCAGCCAGCCCATGAACGCCTCGGCCGCGGCGTCGCGATTGCCCGCGTTCAGGTGGCGGGTGAGGGCCGCCTTGGCGATGCCGCCAGTGTTGTAATGGAAGCTGACCAGCGCATCGAACTCGTGCGGGGCAAGCGGCACCTGCACCGCGCGCAGCACGGCCGCCTCGTAGCTCGCGATGTCAGCGCGAAAGAGGCGGAAGGCGTCTCGGATCGCGGCGGAGACATCCGCAGGCAGGCCGCGCGGCATCTGCGCCGGATCGGGCGGGCCCGCCGCCGCGGTGTGGCCGATGCCGAACGTCCAGATCTTGCGGACATCGAGATAGGGCCCGGGCACGATACCCTCGTGCCGAGCGAGGGCCAGAAGCCCCCGGTTTGTCATGTGCATGGGATCACCCGAATGTGGAGACGAGGAAGATCAGCACCGCGACGATCACGCCGATGCGCAGGCGATGGCGGAAGGCCTGGCCCGGATCGGCGGCATCGCAGCGAAGAATGCGGGCGCGGCGCAATAGCTCATGCATCGGCGTCGTCTCCCTTCCGGGCGCGCAGCCGGGCAAGGGCGACCTCGATGAAGGCCGGGCCGAAGACGCCGACGAGATAGGCGGCCGAGCCCGCCGCTCCCCCGGCCGGGATCGCCTCGGGCGGCAGGTCGAGCCAGCGCGCGACGAGCGCCATCGAGAGGCTCCCCATTCCGGCTGCGATCAGCCCGCCCAGCAGGATGTGGCGCAGCGCGTCGCGCAGGCGCATGCGCGTGGTCAGCGCGTTCGTGGCGCCGCCGAGCGCGCCCCAGGCGGCGAGGATCACCGCCGTCGAGGTGAGCAGATCGCGCAGCGCCGCGCCGACAAAGCTCGTGTCGTCATTCATGGCCGGATCTCCGTGAGGGGGATGGAGGGGATCGAGCCGAGCCGTTCGAGATCGAGGGTGATGTCGAGCGTGTCGGTGTCGAAACGGACGGGAACGTCGAAGTCGAAGCCCGCTGTGAGGGCGACGCCTGCGGCGGGCGCGGTGGCGAAGGTGACAAGGCCGGTCGCGGGTGAGACCGACCAGCCGGAGGCTTGCGGCACCCCGTTCAAGGCGATGGTGACGGTCCCGGCGACTGGCTTGGTGATTCCTCGCGTCCAGCTCTGCGCGCCGGAGCTGTAGCGTTTCGTCAGCTGAAACTGCGTCGTGCTGCCATCGCCGGTGCCGATCAGCTGATCGGTTGGGCCTGGGAGTTGCGAGGGCAGGCAGGATTTGAAATCGGCCCAGTCCTTGAAGCGGAAGCCATAAAGACGGCCGCTCCGCGCTTCGAAGAAGGCCACGACCGCCGCCAGATCGTCGGCGCGGCGGATGCCATAGGCGACGTCATAGCGGCGGCGCGAGTTGGCCCAGCTCGCGTTGCGCTCCTCGGCGCCTGAGGCCAGCTCGACGATCTGGGTGCGCCGCTCCGGGCCGCCCCGCGCCCCGCGGCTGATGTTGTCCGGAAACCGGATCTCGTGAAAGGCCATGGTTGATCCTCACATCCCACGGCGCCCGAGCGAGACGGCGCGGGCGATATCGGCGGCGACTTGGGTGCGGGACTGCCGGAAGCTCTCCGCGTCGCGCGCCATGATCGTGACGTTGACGGTTGGTGCGGCGGTGCTGCCGGTCGTCTCCGCCTCGCGCTTCGAGAGCACGCGTTCGCCGCGCTGCAAGATCGCGGGCACTTCGTCGGGAAGCAGACCGGCCCAGCCGCCACTGTGCATACGGGGCGCGCCCGCGAAGGCCAGCGCCGGAACCATCCGGCCCGGGCCCGCGGCACCGACCGTGCCGCCCGCGTGCAGGATGTTGGCGAAGATCCCGCCCGCGCCGCCCAGCGCACCGGCGAGCACATTGGCGAGGGGGCCCAGAACAAAGCGCCGCGCCGCGAGTTTGGCGAGATCGGCGATCATCGAGGTCACCAGATCGCGGAAGTCGAGCTTGCCGGTCTTCACGAAGCTGCCCACGGCCTCCTCGGCCGAGGAGAAGGCGCCGACGAGCGCAGTGCCGATATCGCCGCCGATGTCGCGCGCCTTGGCGGCATAATCGGCAAGCGCATCACTGGCGGCACGCCAGAGCGGCACCGCGCGGTCCGCCCCTTCGGCCGCGGCAGCGCCCGCGCCCCGCGCTGCCTCGGCGGTCTCGTCGAGTTCCGCACCTAGCCCGTCAGCGGCACCGGTCGCGCCGGTCAGAGCCGTTTCCGCATCGGTGCCGGTGCGCGTCACCGCATCCTTCAGCGCCTGCCAGGAGGCAAGCGGGTGCCCGGCCGCGTCAGAAAGCATGCCCGAGGCTTCGCGATAGGCCGCGGCGCGGGAGCGGGCGTCGTCGGCCATGGCGCCGAGGCCGAGATCGGGCGGTTCAATGTAACTCCGCCCGAGCGCCGCCGAGAAGGCATCGGCGGCCGCCGTGCCCGCAGCGGATGCCGCGCCTTCGAACGGATTGCCGATGCGCCCCAATTCTACCGAATCGAGCGTGCCGATCTTCACCCCGCCTTCGCCCACCGCCCAGTCGGGCAGAAGGTCCAGGGCGGCGTTCAGCGCGGTGATGAAGCGGTTGATGCGGGTGACCACGCCGTTCAGCATCGCCTCGACGCCCGAGATCAGCCCGTTCGCCGCCTGAAACGCAAAATCACCGATCGCTCCCGGCAGCTTGCCCCAGATCGCCACCGCCGCGTCATAGGCGCCTTGAAACACCGCTGCCGTGCGGTCGCCGAAGCCCACGACGCCTGTGATGGTGCCTTCAAGAGCCGAAAGAGCATCGGCCTTCAGCCCCTGCCAGCCCGCCGCCATCCGCGCCAGCGCCGCATCGAGCGCGAGGCCAATGCGCGACCAGACCTCGCGCGCCAGATCGGTAAGCAGCCGGAACGCCTCGCCCACGCCGCCGACCCGGGCCGCGAATTCGGAGAACTGATAGACGAGCTCGCCCACGCCGACGATCAGCGCCCCGATGCCGGTGCGAATGAGCGCGCCGCGCAGGACGACGAGCGCGGTGGCAAGGCCGCGCACGGAAAGTGCCGCCGCGGCAAGGCCCGCGATCCAGCGCGCGCCCATGAAGGCGGCGAAGGTCGCGGAATAGGTGGCGAGCCGCCCGAGGTTGTCGAAGACGAGGTCGATGGCGCGTCCGAGCGGGCCGCTGGCGCGCGCGGCATCGGCGAGCGCGTTCGCCACAGTTTCCAGCGCCGGTGCGACGGCGGCGGTCAGCCGGTTCGTCAGGCCAAGCCAGATCAGGCTCAACCGATCCAGCGCATCGCCCGTACGCTCGATCTGCGCCGCATCGGCGGCACTCACAGCCACCCCGAAATCGCGGACATCCTTTGCCGCATCGCGCAGCGTCGCGCTGTCGACCCGCAGAAAGGCAATCGCCGCCCGGTCGCCGAAAAGGTCCGAGGCCACCGCCGCGCGCTCGGCCTCGGGCACGAAGCGGTTGAGCGCATCCTGAATCGCGATGATGCGCTGATCGAGCGGCAGCGCCTGCAACGCGGCCGCCGTCAGATGCAGCCGCGCCAGCGCGCCGACCGCCGTGCCCGATCCCGCCGCCGCCTCAGAAAGCCGCGTCGTCAGCTTCTTCGTCGCTTGTTCGATCTCACCCATCGAGACCCCGGCCAGCTCGCCCGCCCAGGTCAGAACCTGCAGGCTCTCGACCGTGGTCTTGAGCGACGCGGCCATATCCGCCTGCGCGCCGATCGTCTCCAGCCCCGAGCGCACCATTGCCACGCCCGCAGCCGCGGCCGCGGCCGTCACTGCCGCGAGCGCCACCCCGGCCTTGCGTGCGAAGCCCGCCAGCCGCGTGTTCGCCAGCTCCATCTCGGAGGAAAGCCGCCCGAAGCCACGCACCCCCGCCTCGCCGATTCCTTCCAGTTCTGCGCGCACCTGCCGTCCGCCCTCCGCCACAAGGCGGACGGAAACGCGTTTTTCAGCCATCTTGATAGGTTTCCATCTGTTCGTTGAGTCTGCGCACCATCACCGCCTCGATCTCGGGCAGTGTTTCGGCGGCGATGAGCCTGTTCACGCCCAGCGCCTCGGCGAGGGCGAGTGCTGCGCTCATGTCCCAGCCGATCACCGCGCCGGGAACAAGCCGCAGCTGCCCGCCAAGGCGTTGCACCAGATCCCAGACCTGTGTGCCCTCGACCGTCTGCGGCCGGTTCAGTCTTGCGGGACAGTCGGGGCAGGGGCCTTGGCAGGCCGCGCAATAGCCTTCGCCCCCGCCGAAGGACCAGTCGGCGAGGGCGCGGAGGCGTTTTTTTCTGCGTCCAGCATCAGGCCGCGCGCGACGTAACGGGTCTGAAAGGACTCGAACACCGGCCAGATGTCGAGAAGGGCGTTGATGCCCTCGGGCGTCACCACCATCGTGGCGCCTGTCTCGTCGCCGACGCCCTCCCAGTCGAGAATGGCCAGACGCGCGAGAGCCTTGGCCATGGCAAGCGCCAGTTCCTCCTGTGTGGCACCCTCGGGCAGCGCGGCAAGGCCCGGATCGGCGCGCGCGGCCACCATCAGCGCGGTGGTCAGAGGCGCAAGCTTCAGGCGAAGGCCCGGGGCAAGGTCCAGCCATTCGGGCTGGTTCGAGAGGTTCAGACGGATCATGGGACGGCCTTTCTCCAAAAGAAAAGCGACGTGCCGGGGCACGTCGCTCAAAGGGCAGGGACTGGATGCTGCCGCGGCTCAGCTCATTGCAGGCAGCATTTCTTGAACTTCTTGCCGCTGCCGCAGGGGCAGGGATCATTGCGGCCGGTCTTGCCGGTGACGACGCCCTCGAAGGGATCGTCGCCCCGTGGGATCAGCGACGACACCACCTTCAGCCCCTGATCTGCCTGCCGCGCCAGAAATTCGGGCGAGAAGCAGTACCACGACGACAGTTCGGCGATGGTATCGGTGATCAGCTGGTTGCTGGGCATCTGGGTGAACCAGCCCGGATGCCCGGTGGACATCGTTTTGCCGAGAAACTCGGTGAAATCCTCGTAGCGGGCATAATCGGACGTGATCAGCCCGCTGTCGAAGACCGCGCGCACCGCGGTTTCCATCTTGGCCAGCCCAAGTGCCGCGATGCATTCCGCCCAGGGCCACCAGATCTCCTCGCCCGTCACCGTCGCGGTCAGATCGAAGAACTCCGTCAGAAACGCTTCGATCTGCGGCCGCAGGCCCGGGTTCTCAAGCGCCAGGATCACCAGCGTGTCGAACATCTCGCCGCGGACGTAGATGTCACTCGCATCGTCGAGGAGGATCTCGAAGATCGGTTGCAGATCGCCATCGAAGACCCCGGCCATGACACGCGCCGAGGCTTCGGTGATCGAATCCCCGAGGAGCGCCTCCAGAAAATCCGGCTCGCGCCGCAAGAGCCGCGCCAAGGGCCGATAGGCGCGGGGCTCGCGCCATTCAGCGAGCAGGAAGAAGACAAAGATGAACGCGTCCATGCCGTCGAGGTCGCGCGTGCGCGCCTGCTGCAGCCGGTCGATGTAGTCGAGAAACACCGGCACCATGGCCTCGCGCTCTTGCCGCGCCGCCTCGATCGCCGCGCGCGGCAAAGGCCCCTGGCGCTCGAATGTGGCCATGATTTCGGCAGGTGTCATTGGCAGCTCCTCTGGATCGGGACTCAGCTGGAGGAATATCGCCAAATTCTATCCGCCTCCACCGCTCGATGCGCTTCAATAGCTGGTGACGGTGTTGACGAGGACGGCGGTGCACATGCGCGCGGGGCTGGTGGCCTTTGCCGCCCGCCACTCGAAGCTCGCCTGAATGCCCTGCGGGCCAGGGATTTCGATGCGGGGCCGCGGCAGATAAACGGCATGGGCGGTGAAGGTGAAGCTCGCGTTGGCGCCAAGGCTCCAGGCGAATTCAAGCTCGCAGGGCGTGCCGTCGATGGCTTGGGTCACCAGCGTGCTATCGGCAAAGCGCACCTCGATCTTGCCGGTCAGCGCCGCCATGCCGGGATCGGCGCCCTCGATCTTGCCGTCGTTGCGGATCGTCTCGATCCGGTCGAGGCCGTTGGCATAGGTGACCTCGGCCGAGACGACATTGCCAAGCGCCACCCCGTTGCGTTTGACCGCGCCGTTGAAATGACCAAACCGTTGCAGCGCGAGCGTGGTCGGTGTGCCCGCGGCGGTGACCGTGTCGATGGCCTCGCCCTGCGCGATCAGCCGCACGGTTGCGGTGAGCAGCCCCGATCGGCTCATCTGCCAGCTCAGCTGATCGACCATGCAGCCGGTGTACATCGCGTAGCGCGGCACCTCGGGCATCGCCACTTCAATCGCCATCGAGGGCAGGGTCCAGTTCCCCGACTGAAACGTGTGGGTCTTGGGCGTGGTGCCGGTGGTCGTCGGCGCCCCGAAGGTGCCCTTCAGCCAAAGACCGAAGTTCTCGACGTCGATCGGCACCACGACATCGCCATCGGCGGTGAGCGCATCCTTGATCGGCGCCGTCGGGTCACGCCCTTGGCCCAGAAGCTCCGAGGCAATCAGCGGCTGTTCGGAGCCCAGCGAAGTGCTGGCAAAAGGCACCGTGCGAAAGCCCGTGGCGGGGGCGGGGCCATAGACGGATTCGAACGCAAGCGCCATCTGCGCCCGCGCCCCTTGGGCTCGTGCCATCATTCTCTCCTTGATGTCTGGGGTTTAGCCGAGCGGATCGGCGGTGGTGTACTGCAGAACGACCGTGATCACCGCCGCCTTCAGCGCCGCGGCGCCCTCGACAGGCAGATCGACCGGGCTCGGAGCCTCCGGTTCGACCCAGTCGCACAGGCCACCGAGCGTCCGGTCTGCGGCGAGCGCCGCGCCAATGGCGGCGATCAGATCGTCAAACGCGCTCGCCCGGCCGGGGCCCGCCTGAACGACGACCTCCAGCTCGGCGCGGTGCTGGTAGTGATAGCGCAGCGGCGAGAGCGTCACCTCAGGTTCACCCGGCTGTCCGTCGCGCAGGATGATCAGCCCGGCTGCAGGGATCCGTTCGGGCAGGACCTCGTCACGCAAGGTGAGGGCGGCAAGCTGCTGCAGCCGCGCGTGCAGCGCGGCGAGGACAAGTTCGCGGGTGGTGGGCATTTGCCACTCCAAGAATGTCAGATGTTCAGCGAAGGCTCCGGTCGAACCCGATAAACGTTATGGTGCTCATGCCTCAGCATGTTGACGGACTGGAGTGCTTCGGGTCTCCTAGGCTCAAAATGTGGAGTTCAACGATGATTGATGAACTAAAACGGTTCTTTGAGGATTACCCTCGTCAAGTCCTTCAGATGCGTGGTGTTAGCCCGGCTGATCTCCCCGCCGGTCTCATGGATCGCCTGCTGGATTATCGACATCGTCAGCTCGTCAACTTGGAAGATGCGCAGTACTTCCGGATCGACCCGGCTGCCTACTGGATGCTGACCAAGCTTATCTCCGAGATGAAGCGTGATGGGCTCGAAGAGCTTTACTCTCAGGTCATGCTTCCCTTTTCGACGATGATGATCGAGATCGCTGATAGTGAGCCAGATCAGGTGCTTACTGGTGTGGTTATTCAGATTGATGACGCAATTTTCACACAGCGTTTCATTTTGCGCAAAAACGATGTGGGCCCGAGTAACTGCGCAATAGTTTCAAGGGGGCTAAAGGCAGAGATAATTTACACCCCGACCCGTGAACTCTTTGACGCCGTCGGCTTACCCGTACCTGACGCCATGATTGAGGACGAGATTACTTGGAACAAGACGTTCCTCGCTTTGGCGGTCGCGATAGCCACTCTTCTGCGCCACGATGGCATGCTGAAAGTGGAAGAGGTGTCGCTCTACCCAAGGCAAACGAGGCGTCAAGCTGAACGATCCGGCAAATCGCTCCCAGATACCCTGATTTCAAAGATTACGCTTGGCAAAGCAGGTCGTGGCCAAGTGGAAGCGATGAAAGAGGATAACAAGGATGGGGTACGTCAAGGCATTCCCAGGAGAACTCATTGGGTTAGGGGGCATGCAATGCGCAGCAGATCGGGCCAGATTGTCTGGCGCATGCCTCATCTTCGAGGTGCAGGCCCAATGATCAAGCAGGTGCGGCACCTGACCGCCGAAGCGGTGACTGATACCGATGACACAAGTGACTTAACCAATGGCGGCTAAGCTGCTTGTAGCAGATATCCCCTTTGAGGAGTTTACCCCCCCCCCGCCACGATCCGCTCCTCCACCCCATCAATCGCCCGCTCCGCCTCCCGCGCGAGGTCAAGTCGCTTGCGGAGCTTGACTTGCGGCACGAGGAGGAACACCGGCATCGTCGCAAGCCCACGGCCGGTTTTCGAGCGGGATGCCACCGCGCGGCCCTTGCTGTTCAACCGCCCCTCGGCCACCAGAAGGCTCGGTCCGCTACGGCGATAGATGAAGCGCAGCCGCAGTCCGGTGCGGCGCTCCCATTCGCCGGGGGTGATGCGGCCGCCGCGGGTGGATTTGCCTGCGGCCGGGGTGGGGATCGCGAGCCAGAAGCCGTCTTTCGAGCGGATCAGCGGCCCCGTGTCATGCGCTCCGACGATCACCGGGGCGTTCGACCAGACGAGTGCCGCCGCGTTCAGGCTCGCGCTGCCCTTGGGATAGGTCGCAAGCCGGATCGAATTGCCAAGCCTTGTGCCGAGGCCCGCTTGCACGATCTGCCCACGCCAGGCGGATTTCAGGCCCGTGCCTGCCGCATGCATCGCCGCGCTCACCGTCTTTTCGCCCGCGCGGATTTCCTCCTGCATCAGCGCGACCAGGTCGGGGCGGAGCTCGAGTTTCAGCTTCATCGGGCCCCCTCCGGCCGCAGGTCCAGCTTCCAGATCAGCCGCTCGCGGTCGCGCAGCGGCTCGCCCTGGATCACGAACCGATCGGCGCCGATCACGATCAGATCGCCCGGGCGCGGCGCGGGGAGGTCGGCCACCCGCACGTCCACCACGGTCGTGTCGCTGACAAACCGCCCCGCGCCGAAGTCGGTGATCCGGTCGGGCGCACGGGCGATGACCCTGATCTGGCGCTCCTCCGCGGTGGCGGCCGTGATCCAGAGCGCGGGCGTCGCAAGGGAGGGATGCGCGAAGAGCCGATCCACGGCCGCGGCAAAGACAGTCACGGCGCGATGAAGCCCTGCGCATTCACATAGACCTGCGCGCCGGTGGTGATGCAGGCGACGTTCAACGCCGTGTTGGCCGTCGTGCGCAACGGATCGGCGAACTGATGGCTTTCCGAAAGCGTCATCGAAGCGGCAAGATGCCCGCGCCAGATCACCGTGGAGCCATCCTTCAGCACGACTTCCGTTGCCACCGTCCCCGCGTTCTTCAGTTGCAGCGCGGTCACGAACCGCCGCAGCCCGCCCCCGGCCGCTGCGCCCAGAACCACATCACTGGTGTTGGTGATCCCGCCCGCCGCGGCGGCAGAGCTCCATTCCAGTTCGGAGATCTGCCAGGGGCGCACCACCTGCACGCCCTGCACCGTGGTGATCAGATCGGCCACATCGCCGCTGGCGACGCTCGCATAGGCCGCCGTCACCGCGCGGGCGGCGACGATCACCGGGGCCGTCGAGCCGCGCGCGCCGTCATGGGCGACGGGGCCGACCGCCGTTGCCGTCACCACCGAGCCCGCGACCGTGCGCGCGGCAATCGCCTGTCCCTCGACGATCTGGCCGCGCCCGGCGGTGATTTCCGCGGTAAGCTCGGCATAGTCCTGGCAGTTGATGAAGGACATCTGCAGGCTGACCGCGGTCGGCGCAGCGGCGAGCGCAACCCGTCCCGAGCCTGCGACGTAGGATCCACCGAAGACCGTGCCCTGCAAGTCGATCTGGTTCGCGTCGATCACCGTCACGGTGAAGTTGCCGCGCGGCTCCGCCCCGGCATTCGTCACCCCGTTCAGATATTCGACCCAGACGAGGTTGCCGGTGGAAAACCCGTGCGCGGTGACGGTAAGCCGGATCACCCCGCCCGTGCCCGCAACCGCCCCGGTCACCGCCTTCCAGGCGGCATGGTTCAGGCTGCGCAGCCGCAGCTTGTAAAGCGCCGAAGGGTCGGGGATCTGCTGGTGGCGGACATAGGAATTGGCCCGCCCCGAAGTCGCATCGAGCGCACGGGAATGGACATAGGCCTCGTCCGAGAAGGGCTCGATCTCCAGAATGCTGGCGCTCGCGGTGGTGAGGATCGTCACCGTGGCACTTTCAAGCGGCGTCAGGCCCCCGTTCTGGCTGAAGTATCGCATCAGCGTGGCGGTGGTGCTGGCCGCGCCGCCGATATCGATGCCAAAGCAGTGCTTGCCATCGGGAAGGCCGCGGAGCGCATCGACCGAGACGGCTTCAAGGATCTGGTGGTTGTTCGCATGACGCGTGTTCACCACCCCGGCCATGGCGCGAAACGGGATGGTGAAGCTGTCCTTCAACAGAAGTTCGACGACCGCGCCCGCCGTGGTGCCCGAGGCGATGGTCAGCGTCCCGCCCGCGATGGTGGAGCTGGCGCCATCGGCCGCCGTGACCTGCCACAGATCGGCGAGCGGCCGGGTGAAGCTGTCGCGCATCTTCTTTTGCACCGACTTCACCTTGAGCATGTCGTCGAGCGCGTCATAGCCCGCAAGTTCCAGGGCGCCGCCGCTGCCGGTCAGAACGGCAATCACCACCGGCTCGGTCTCGGCGCGGGCATAGACGATGTCGCTCCGGCCAAGCCCGGTCAGGCACAGGGGCTCGATCCGGGCTGCGACATGGTCGGGCGTGCCGGGGGCGGGGAGCGCGGAGCCCACGTGCAGCCGGAAGGCGCCCACCCCGATCGGCGCGATCCGGCACTGCGCGACGCCCGTGGCAATCGCGGTGTAGGTGTCGGGGGAGAGGGTGAACTGCCGGGTCAGGCTGGGCATGGGGACCTCAGTTCGAGCTGTGGATCCGGACGGCGAGGCGCGGGCGCTTGTTCACCGGCAGGATCGAGGCTTCGGTCATCACGTCGATCCAGCGGCCCTTTTCGTCGAGATGCTGGCGGGCGTAGAGCGGCAGGCCGATGGTGTTGGCGGTCTCGAGCAGGTTCGCGGGGCCGCCATAGGTGGTGAAGGTGTCCATCGTGCCCAAGGGGAAGGCGATGCCCTCATTTGCCGGAACCAGCCGTTCGGGGACCTTGGTCGAGAGGGTCACGGTGCCGGAATATTCCTCGAAGAGGATGCCCCCGAAGGGGAAGTTGCGCCGCACATTCTCGCGCAGCGGCTGGGCGCCGGTGGCGGCGTAGAACTTGTAGGCATCTTCGGTCTTCGGATGCGCGATCAGCTTGTCGAAGAATTCGCGGCTGACGAGGGCATGGACCGAGGTCATCGCCTCGCCCAGAAGGTTGTCCTCGATGGCGCGCAGCACCTCGCGGACCTTGGCCTGCACGTTCGTGCCTGCGGTGCCCAGCACGAAGTCGACCGAGATTTGTGCCAGGCCAAATTCGGTGAAGTAGTTGTAGAGGGTGGTGCCCGCGCCGTCCTTCACGATGCCGCGCAGCGCGTTCATCTCCATGTATTCCCGCGTCTGGGCATGCTTGCGGCGCATCAGCAGGAGCTTGCGGTTCATCACTTCGACGAGCGGATCTGCCGCATCGAAGGCAGCGAGTGCAGGTTGCCCCTGGATGTCTGCGGGCAGGATCACGTCGTCATGCGGGATCCAGGGCAGGGCGAAGCTGCGCATCGAGCGGCCTTCCCGGTTGCCGACGGTGGCGGGGCCGCCAAGGGGGACGGAAGGCAGAAGGCTCAGGACGCCCTCGTATTGCTCGATGATGACCGCCCGCTGGCTGACCCCTTCGAAGCGGAAGAGGCCGATCTGGCCGAGGCGGGTGTAGAGGTTGGGCAGGATGTTGATGGCCTGCGTCATCTCGGCCAGCGAATAGCCGCCAGCGTCGAAGGGATTGCGCACGAGGGTCATGGGTTTGCTCCGGTGGTGAGGGGGATCAGACGCCGTCGCGGGCGATGATGCCGACGGCGGCGAGCTGGGTGAGCTTCGTGGTGATCTTCGTCGCGTCATCGACGCTGGCGTCATAGGCAAGGCCCGCACGCGAGACGATGGCCGGGCCGCGGGTGAGGACGACCCCAACGGCATCGGCGAGCGTCGCATCGACGGCATAAAGCAGCACGGCGGTCGCGACCTGCGCCCCGTCCGAGCCGCTCGCCGTCGCGAGCTTGTATTTGCCGTTCACGGTGATTTTGCCGAGCACCGATCCGACCGGATAGGGCATGCCCATCAAGAGCGTCACGGTCTCGCGGGTGTAGTTCGGGTTGACCTCGTATTTGAGGACATCGCCCATGCTGGGCGGATCCGTCAGGACGGGCATGGTTCAGTCTCCACGATGTTGGGGATGAGGGGCGCTGCGCGGTTGGGCGGGCGCGGAAGAGATCGGCTTCGGTATCAGTGCGAGGCGGCGGCCGACTTCCTCGCGGCAGCCACGATGGGGCTTTCCTTCGCGCCCGCGGCCGGGGCGGAGGCGATGATGCCCGCGGCATCGCTCCGCGCGGCGAGATCGGCCAGCACCTTGGCGCGCAGCGCTTCGGGCTTCACGCCTTTGGCGACGGCATCGGCGGCGTCGATCTGGATGCCAAGGCGCGCCGCCTGCGCGCAGACCTGCGCGACCTCGGCGGCTTCCGCCCGGATCGCTTCGGGCGACATCGCGGCCGCCGTGGTTTGCGGCGGTGCGATCGCCGCGGGCGAGGCCGGTTCCGGCGGGGTGCTGGCAGAAGGCTGCGCATCATCTTTGGGGGCAGTGGTCATCATCGGGCCCTTTCCCTTGGGGTTGGATTTGAGGGTGGCTGTGCCGCGGGGTGCGGCGGCGAAAGCGCGGAAGGCGGCAACCGGATCGGCCACCTCATCGGCGAGACCGGCGAAGACAGCCGCCTCACCACGGAACACGGCGGCCTCGGTGCCGAGCGCCCGAAGGGTGTCGAGGCGCCGCCCGCGACCCTCGGCGACGGTTTCGGCGAAGAGCTGGCGCAGGTCTTCCAACTCGCCCGCGATCCGGGCGCGGACGGACTCGGGCAGAGGCTGGTAGGGGTTCGCATCGACCTTGCGGGCGCCTGCGTGGATCAGCGTCACTGCGATGCCCTTCTGGTCGAGCGCCCCGCTCATGTCGCTGTGCATGGCCACAACGCCGATGCTGCCGACAGCGCCGGTGCGCGGCAGGATGATGCGGTCGGCCTGGGAGGCCAGCGCATAGGCCGCCGAGAGGGCGTGATCGGCGACGAAAGCTTGCACGGGCTTGACCTGACGCGCCGCGCGGATGCGGTCGGCGAGGTCGAAAGCACCGGCCACCTCGCCACCGAAGCTATCGATGTCGAGGGCAATGCCGCGAATGGCCGGATCGGCCAGCGCCGCCTGCAGCTGCGCCGCGATGCCCTCGTAGGAGGTCAGCCCCGAGGATTGGCCGATCCAGGCGCCGCGATGGACGAGCGTGCCCGCGATTTCGATGACCGCGATCCCGTCGACGACCGCGAAGGGCTGGCCGCCATTCCGCGCCTGACGGCTGGTCAGGTCGTCGCCAAAGAGCGAGGCGCGGGCGGGCAGGGTGGCGGCATCCCGATCTTCGGCGGCGATTTCCAGCCCTTCGATGCGGATGTCTCGCCCGGTGATCCGGGGCCCCAGCCCGGTCAGGAAAGCCAGCGCCTTGGCAGGATCGACCATCAACGGCGTGTTGAAGACCCGCTGCGCGATCTGGGTGTGGTGCATCATCCTTCCTCCGCGGGCTGGGGGTTTCGGTCCTCGCCGTCGTCTTCCTGATCACTGGCGTTCTGCTGATCTTGCTGCGGGCTTTCGGCGCCGCTCTGTCCTGTGCCGCCACCCGCCGCCTGCGCGGGCGATCCCGGCCGCCGGAAGTCAAGCCCGAGCTCCGCCTCGCGCTTGCGTTCGGCCGCGATTTCCCGGTCGACCTGTTCGGCGTCATAGCCGCGCTCGGCGATGGCCTGCGTGCGGGATTTGAGGCCCGCCTCGATCTGCAGGATCTCGGCCGCGGCATCCTTGGCGGGGTCGATCCAGTCCCATTTCGTCGGAAGCCAGTCACAGGCAAGGTATGCGCGCCGATCGATGGCAAAGCCGGGCAGATCGATGGCGCCCGCCAGCACCGCCATGTCCATCCAGCGCGTCCAGACGGCGCGGCAAAGCTGATAGACCATCACCGAATGCTGGAAGGCGGAGATGCGGCGGCGAAAGTCGACGAGCGCGATCCGCGTGTTCGAGAAGTTCCCCTTCGCCGTGTCGCCGGTCAGATAGCCATAGGGAACGCCCAGCGCGGCGCCGATCTGCAGGAGCGTGCGGTACTGGAACGGTTCATAGGTGGACCCGGAATCCGGCGTCGAAGGGGTGGTGACATCCTCGCCGGGATCGAGCCGCACCACCTGGCCCGGTTCCACCTCCAGATCGTCCTCTGCCGGATCGAGGGCGGTTTCCGGCGCGGGGGAGGTGATGAACATCGCGAACATCGCCGCGGTCTTCTTCCGCTCCAGTTCGGCATCGTCGTAGAGGTCGAGGGTAAACAGCTTCACTACGGCCGCGGCGAAGCGCGATACGCCCCGCAGCTGGCCCGCCTCGACCGGGTCGAGGATGTGGATCACTTCGGACGCGGGCACGCGCACCGTTTCTCCGGCCAGCCCGGGATCGGTACTGTCGCCCGGATGGCGTCGCAGGAAGTGGTAGGCGACGCGGCGGCCGATCCCATCAAACTCGATGCCCTGCCGGATCGACCCCGCCCCGGGCAGGACGCGGGTCATGTCCTGGGGCAGCATTTCCGAGGGCAGCATCTGCAACTGCATCGGCACGGTCAGCCCGTCTTCCGCCCGCCGCGTGCGGATGCGCAGGAAGACCTCGCCTGCCAGAAACACCTCGCGCGCGGCGCGGCGCTGCAGCCCGAAGAAGTCCGTCAGCCCCTCAGCATCAGCCTCGTCCGTCCAGGCGAGCCAGAGCTTCTGCAACTCCTCCTTCTTTGCCGCATCCGCGATCTTCGACGAGGGCTTGATGCCGTCACCGACGACGTGATTGGCGAAGGCATCGACCGCGTTCGCCGCATAGCCGTTGTTGCGCACGAGCCAGCGCGCCCGGGCGGTGATGGTTTCGCCCGAGGCCGCAATCAGCGTGTTCACATGCGCCCGCGTGGCACGGAACCCACGCATCCGGCGGTGGTACTGCGCCGCGTCAAACCCGCCGATGATGGACCCGAGCCGCGCGCGGAAGGCATCGAGCACCATGGTCACAGACCCTTCGTGGCGATGGTGCCCCAGCGGCGGCGACGGGCAGATGTGCCGCTTGCCGCTGCGATCCGCCCCTCAAGATCCCTGATCGCCGCCGCCAGTTCGGCATCCGAGCCGTAGGTCACGGTCTTGCCGTCGTAGCTGACGCTGCGCAGCCCGGCGAAGCGGGCTTCCTGCAGAGCCGTGAGCAGGGTCTGCATGCGTTCAAGGTCCATCAGTCCCTCATGAAGTTCGGGGTGTAGGCCCGCCGTCTCCGGCGCGGCGTGGTCAGGGTTCCGGCCTTGGGTTGGGCCGGATCGGGTGGTGCGCTTTCCGTCGCGACCGCCGCAGGCATGCGCGTTTCCACGCCCGCCTGTGCCTCGAGCCGCCGCCAGGTGGCCTCGTCCCAACGGTCGGCACCGAGGATCCACGCGGCGGCGCGGGCATAGACCCGGCAATCGAGCGCCTCGTTCCGTTCGCGCATCTTCTGCCATTCCTGATGGGCATAGCCGCGCTTGTTGCGGATGGTGACCAGCTGTTCGGCCACCAGCTGCTTCAGCCATTCGGTGTCGGCCCAGCCGGGCAGGTGGATCGTGCCGGGGGCATCCAACACCCCTGTGGCCCGTTCCTCGTCGGAGGGTCGCTCGATCCGCAGGAAGCGGTAGGTCTCCGCTTTGAAGGTCGCCGTGGCCACCGACCAAAGCCGCGCGCCGCGGCGCAGGCGTTTGCCGCCGATGGTGGCGTCGACAAAGGTCGGGCCCGAGACAGGCGCGGCGCGGTTGAAGCCCTCAAGCCCCTTCAGCGGCGCGACCTGTTCGAAGCCCACCTTGCGCGACCAGGCATAGACCGCCGCGGCCTCATAGCCGGTGTCGATGCCGAACCGCGCCACGGTCATGAAGGCGCCGTTCGCATGCTGCCAAGACCGGCATAGGAGCGCAGTCAGCTTGTCCCATGCGGCGGGATCGTCTGGCCCGCCCGGAATGACGATGTGATCGACGAGCCAGCTTTCCAGACCCCGGCCCCAGGCCCAGATGTCGACCTCGATCCGGTCTTTCTGGACGTCCGCCCCGGCGGTCAGGAACAGCCCCGCCATCGGCACCATGCCCACCTTCCAGGCCTCGCGCCGATCCGCCAGCCGCTGCCATTCCGGCGCGTCGCCCGACTCGACCCATGTCTCGCCCAAGAGCGTGTTCCGCGCGGCGCGCAGCATTTCTTCTGAGCCCTGCGCCGCCAGCCATTCCCGCGCGACGTCGGCCCAGCTCTTCCAGCCAAGCGGCGAATAGAGCGCCGAGAGGTGGAAGCCGATGGCCTTCGGATCGGTCGCAACCGCCGTCGCCCGCCATTCGCCCTTGGCCAGCATCTCGGTCTTGTGGTGCTCGGCGATGGGGCGTTCGCAGCCCTCGCAATGGTACGCCGCGGTCTCGGGTTTCCCCTTCGCCCAGCGCAGCCGGTCGAATTGCAGCCATTGCATGGTGCCACAGTGGGGGCAGGGCACGAAGTAACGCCTCTGGTCGGACGCCTCGAACTCGCGCTCGATCCGGCTCAGCCCCCGGATCGTCGGCGTCGAGACCATGAACACCTTGCGCCGGTGCGCGAAGGTGGTGGTCCGGGCCTCGGCCAGCGTGACCGGATCGCCTTCCTCGTCGGCCGAGGCCGGATAGGCATCGACCTCGTCGAGGAAGACATAGCGCGCGGGCATCGACCGCAGCCCGGTCGCTGAATTCGCGCCGGT
Organism: Cereibacter johrii; assembly: GCF_001720585.1. Classification (GTDB taxonomy): domain Bacteria; phylum Pseudomonadota; class Alphaproteobacteria; order Rhodobacterales; family Rhodobacteraceae; genus Cereibacter_A; species Cereibacter_A johrii. The sequence continues at coordinate 29,656 of NZ_MABH01000136.1, forward strand.
CAGCACCAGGATGCCGCCGGGGAATTCCTTCGACAGCATCGAGTTCCCGGCGTCTCGCGACCGGGCAGGGCTGACCCGTTCCCGCAGCGCCGGGCTTTCCGCGATCAGCGGGTCGATCCGGCCGCGCGAGGACCGCTTTGCCATCTCGACCGTCGGCAGCACCGCCAGCATCGGCCCCGGCGCGTGGTGGATGACGAAGCCGATCCAGTTGTTGCCCGCTTCCGTGGCGCCCACCTGCGCCGCCTTCATGAAGCTGATGCGCTGCGCCGGATGGCCAGGCGAGAGCGCATCCATGATGGCGCGCAGATAGGGCGTGCGCGCGGTGCGATACCGCCCCGGCTCGGCCGAGGCGCGCGAGCCGAGCCAGCGATGCGCATCCGCCCATTCCGACACCGTCAGGTTCGGATCGGGGCGCAACCCCTGCCGCCAGACCCGGAGCAGATCCTCGGCACCGTCGAAGCCGAGGTCGAGACCCTCTGTCAGGTCGTTGTCGTCATCCGAGCGAGACCCGAAGATCGGCGAGGGCGTCGAGCTGCTCTCTGACATGGGCTTCCAGCACCCTCTGCAGGATCGCGGTCTCGATCGTCACCGATGCCCCGGATTGTCGTTCCACCTCCGCCATGATTTGCGCCGCCATCAGCGCCGCCACCCGTCCGGGCCAGGTCACCCAGGCGTCGCGCTCCTGCCGCGCGAGGCGAAACACCAGCGTTTCTGCCCGCGCGCGGTCGACGAGCGCACCCTTCTTCTTCTGCACGGCCAGCTGGCGCTCCTGCGCCGCGTAGACGGTGAGCGCCGTGCGCGCCTTGATATAGGAGGCGGTTTCGCCAAGCCCGCCCGGTGCCGCGTCTCCGCCCAAAGATCGACGCTGCTGGTCCGGATCCGTCATCTCGGCCCGCCGCACATCCGAGGCAGCGGCATTGATCGACCCGTCGTCATAAACCACCAGCCGCCCGTTCTTGCGCGCCTTCTGCACACCGCCGCGCGAGAGGCCGGAATGCGCCACATACTCGCGTTCGCTCATGCCCTTCATGGCGCCGTGATGCCTATCAAGATATTGAAGATAAAGGGGAAAATACAATCATTCCCGTTGATTGTCTTCCCCTCCGGAGCGATTCTGTTGTCCAACAACAGGCCGCATCGCGCCGATCCCAGGAGGGCTTCACCATGACCACGACCACCATCCGCATCGACTATTCCGCCTTTCCCGAGGGGTTCGATCTGAGCCGCCCGGACGCCATTGCCGAGGTCATCGAGCAGGCACTGCGCGAGAGCGGGATCCCGGCCGAGGCCTCCGACGTCCTGTCGCACCTGAAGATCGAACTGCCGACCGCCCAGCTTGGCGCTGCCAGCCGCACGCTGGCGGAGATGCGGCTGATCTGACCGGAATGATCAGAAAGCACTGATATTGCTGCGATTTGCCTACGATCATTCGCCCGACAGAGCGATGGTGTTGGCACCGGAACGATGCAACTCACCGAAGGATGCCCCGCCATGACCGCCCGCCGCGCCGTCGACAACTCCAAGGCCCTCGACGCCTTCATCGCCGCCAAGGCCGAGATCGACATGATGCTGGAGCGCCTGAAGGCCCTCAGCGACGACCATTTCGAGACCCACCCCGACGAGATCCATTGGGGCCATGTCGGCACGCTGAAGCACTACGCGGGCCTGCTGCGCCAGATCAGCGACAGCGCCTTCAAGTAAGGCGAACACGCCGCCTGACGCGCCCACAACGCGCGACGGCCGCCCCGCCCGGCAGCGCGGGGCTTGCCTCCGTAGAAGGCGCGCACAGCTCGCGCCCAAGCGCCCGGAGGCCCCGATGACCACCCCGTCCGACACCCAATCCCTGATCCTGTCCCGCGCCGCGACCCGGCCGGGGAACCTCGCCCTGCCGCTGCCCGAAGGGCTGGTCGGCGCCGCCGCCAAGATGGTGGTCGGCAAGATGATCGCCTGCGGCTGGCTCGAAGAGGTCGAGGCCAACCTTCGCCGTAGCGAGCCGATGTGGCGCGAGACCGGCGACGGCCACAGCACCACGCTGATCGCCACAGAGGCTGGGCTGGAGGCCATCGGGATCGAGCCGGTGGTGGCCAGCGCCGTCGCCAGCGTGCGGAAGGCGAAGCCCAAGGCGGAACCCGCGGAAACGCCCGACGACACCGCCACCGCGAAAACCGTCACCGTCCGCGCTGGCACCAAGCAGGCGCAGATCATCGCCATGCTCCAGCGGCCCGAGGGCGCAACGGTCGCCGAGATGGTCGAAGCCACCGGATGGTTGGCGCACACGGTCAGGGGCTCGATCTCTGGTGCCCTGAAGAAAAAGCTGGGTCTGCCCATCGCCGCGGAGAAGGTCGAGGGCAGGGGGACGGTCTATTTGCTTCATGGGTGAACCGAAGAGTGGGACCCAAAAGCCGTTCGTTAGGTGATAATTATCGACAGCGAACGGTAGGAATTAATCAAAGCCCCGGCATTGCTGCCGGGGCTTCATATTGGTGCGGGGTGGCGGATTCGAACCGCCCGGCGGCTTCCGGCCTTGGACCTAAGGGTCTGCCCTCGATATGTCGTTTGTCGTGGTACTCAATCGTTTCCATGGCCCCGCAGCGCCGCCAGAGTATCCAGTCCAGTTTTCAACGTAGTCTTCACAATTTTCATCATGATGCCTCCCAGATGCGAGTTGATGGTCAGAAACCAGTCAAAGCAGAGCCAGAAAACGACGAGCCACGAGACGACATCCCCGAAGGAGATACCCAAGGTCACCAGAGCCGAACCTTGAATTTCGTTGTTCTAGAATGGGAGTTTCGGTCTGGGTTTTCAAGGCCATCTCGTACACCGTCGGTCAGTTGGCGCGATCAGTCCCGACACGGTCAACCTCAAGACAAGCAGTCCTGGACGGTCTGCCTAGGGCAATTGAACCAATGAGGCGAACTGTACTAGCGTGTCTATCGCTCCGCTTTCCGCCCCGTCGCCATCTCCCACCGTCGCACGGCGACGTCGCAATAGACCGGGTCCAGCTCCACCGCGCAGCATCGTCGCCCAGTGCGTTCGGCGGCGATCAGCTGGGTGCCTGAACCGCAGAAGGGCTCGAACACCAGGTCGCCGGGGTCGGAGAAGGCTTCCAGCACCGCCTCGACCAGCGCCACCGGGAAGACAGCCGGGTGCGATCCCGCCGCGCCCAGCCCGCCCTTGTGGCGCATGATGCGGAAGACGCTGTCGGGGATGCGGTGGCTCTGGATCGCGTTGCCGGTGCCGGTCTTGCGGTGGACAGTGCCGTCGGCCCCGCGCAACCCGCCTCCGCCAAGGGTTTCGCCCGCGTGCTTGCTCTCCACCGTCTTGTTCGGCTTTCGCGGGTGGCGGTTAAAGTGGAAGATGAACTCGTGCGACGGGGCGAGGCGGCCGTTCCAGTCACCCGGTAGGCCCGGTCCTTGGTCCCAGACATACCAGCCGAAGCGCCGCCAGCCCTGCGCGCGCATCCAGTCGACCCAGCCGTCCCAGTAGGGAATCCACTCGCCATCGCGATGGACGAGGCCGAGGTTGACCAGCAGCTGGGCATCGGCGGTGACGGGGGCCGCGGCGAAGACGCCCTGCATCAGCGCATCCCAGTCGCCGACCTTCTCCTTCGCCGCGCCATAGTCGCGCTGCTGGGCGTAGGGCGGGGAGGTGAACATCAGCGCCGCCTGCGCCCCGTCCATCAGCCGCGCCACCACGGCCGGGTCGGTCGCATCGCCGCAGATCAGGCGATGATCGCCCAGCGCCCAGATATCGCCGGGGCGGGTGATCGGATCGGCCGGGGCCTCGGGGATGGTGTCGGCGGTGTCATCGTCGATGGACGCACGGTCGTCGGCATCGTGCAGCAGCGCGTCCAGTTCATCCTCGGGGATCCCGATCAGCCCGAGGTCGAAGTCCTCGGCCATCAGGCCCCGCAGTTCCTCGAGCAGGAGTGCCTCGTCCCACCCGCCCAGTTCGGTCAGCTTGTTGTCGGCGATGCGATAGGCACGGCGCTGTGCCTCGGTCAGATGGCCCAGCACGATCACCGGCGCCTCGGCCAGCCCCAGCTTTGCCGCCGCCAGGACGCGGCCGTGGCCCGCGATCAACTCGCCATCGGCAGCGACGAGGCAGGGGACGGTCCAGCCAAACTCGGCCATGCTGGCGGCGATCTTCGCTACCTGGTCGGCATCATGGGTCTTGGCGTTACGCGCGTAGGGGCGGAGGCGGGCCAGCGGCCACTGCTCGATCCTGCCGGGTAGGAGGGGCACATTCATGCCGCGAGCCGCTTGGCTTTCAGGGCGGCGAAGGTTTCGCCGGTTTCCGCCAGCACCGCCTCTTGGCCGGTGAAGGATTGCCAGCGCTCGATGGCCACATCGACATAGGCCGGGTTCAACTCAATCCCGAAGCACACCCGCCCGGTGGTTTCGGCTGCGATCAGCGTGGTGCCAGATCCCATGAAGGGCTCATAGACCGCTTGGCCGGGGCTGGAATTGTTCAGGATTGGCCGCCGCATGCATTCGACCGGCTTCTGCGTGCCATGCACGGTGTCGGCATCTTGATCCCGGTTGGCGATCTGCCACAGCGTGGTCTGCTTGCGGTCTCCGGCCCAATGACCCTTTCCCTTGGCGCGCACCGCATACCAGCAGGGTTCATGCTGCCAGTGGTAATCGCCGCGGCTGAGCACCAGCCGGTCCTTCGCCCAGATGATCTGCGACCGGATGGCGAAGCTCGCCGCCACCAGGCTATCCGCCACGGTCCCCGCATGCAGCGCGCCATGCCAGACATAGGCGACGTCACCAGGGAACAGCGCCCAAGCATCGCGCCAGTCGGCGCGGTCGTCGTTCAGCACCTTGCCGGTGCGTTTCGTCTTCGCGGCCCCCGCGGCATTGCGCCAGGAGGGATCGTATTCGACGCCATAGGGCGGGTCGGTGACCATCAGCAATGGGCGCAGATCACCGAGCAGCCGCCCCACGACATCGGCCGCAGTGCTGTCGCCGCAGATCAGCCGATGCGCGCCCAGCTGCCAGAGATCGCCCGGCACCGACACCGGTGACACCGGCAGTTCCGGAACATCGTCCTCGCCCTCGACCGGACCATCGCCGCCCAGCGCCTCCGGATCCCGCAATAGCGCGTCGAGGTCATCGTCGCTGATGCCGAGCAGGGTCAGGTCGAAATCCTCGGCCAAGAGCCCCGCGATCTCGTCGCGCAGCATCGCCTCGTCCCATTCGCCCAGTTCCGTCAGCTTGTTGTCGGCGATCCGGTAGGCCCGGCGCTCGGCCTCGTCGAGGTGGCTGAGCCGGATCACCGGCACCTCGGTCAGCCCGAGCATGGTCGCGGCCAGCACGCGACCATGGCCCGCGATCAGTTCGCCGTCGTCGGCCACCATGCAGGGCACGGTCCAGCCGAACTTGGCCATGCTGGCGGCGATCTTCGCCACCTGGTCGTCGCCGTGCATCTTGGCATTGCGGGCATAGGGGCGCAGCCGGGCAATCGGCCAAGATTCAACCTGGCTCGGCGCGAAGACGAGGTCCATGGGGTGGGGCTCGGGATGTGGGGGAGGAAAATGAAAAGCGCCCGCGAGGGGGTTCCTCCGGGCGCAATTCTTCGATGATCAAGAGGTAGGTCAATGGGGGCACATCTGTCAACCGAAAAAGTAACGCGGATTCAACGGCTTCTCAGGAATTGGCTTTCCGGGTGGCTTCCCGCCAACTGGCTTCCCCGAAGGTGGCTTCCCTGGCTTCCCGCCGGGAATCCACCACGGCCAGATCGTGATTCTGCAAGCCGCTGATCTGACTCAGGAATTCCGGCTACGGGTCGCAAGGTGGCTTCCGCCTGGCTTCCCCGGTGAAACTGCCTGACGCTAGCGAACCGCCGCGCTGCGCCCCCCCGCATACGTTCAGGGCCGGGGAGGAACCAGAGGAGGGGGGCGTTCAATCGAGAACAATTTGCTGGGGATTCCAGAATCGCACTGCGAATACGCTTGGCCGACGAAAAAGGCTAGGCAGGCAGCTACTTGTCGGAACCCTCAAGGAAGAGATTGCAGCTCACATGCGCAACCGCGAGCTCTTCTCCGGAAGAGTGCGCATGGTGCGACAAGAAGGACCATTTGATGGTGTGGTCAGAAGTATGTCCCTGCTGACGGCATGGTAAATCTTCATCCATCTTTGCCCTAACCGATTTTACCAGCTGCGCGATGTTGCTCTTCCTAACGTAAGAAAGAACAACGCCTCTCCCTTCTCTACCTGTTGTGTATCGGCTTAGGAGCTGTTCTAGCCCACTTATATGATAGCTTGGTCCATCATGAATTTTGGCTTCAAAGAGTTTCTTTCTCACGGGTGTGCAATGGTCCAAATATACAGTGATGTCCACATGGCCATTCGAGTGTGCTTCTTGAAGCACTGTCACGCCAGGCATTTTAAGCGAGGCAGCGAACACACCTGACAAACCCACTTCGTCTAGAACGGCAAAGTTCTTCTTATTCACTTCCAGATGATCGACTGCTTCCCCTATAAAGGCATCATAGGCATTGTCGAACTCATCATCTGTGCTGGCGCAAACGAGATCAACGAAATTCGGTGCCTTCTTCATTAGCAACTCTGCAAAAGCGAGGGCTGAGTTCGGGTTCACAGTCACCGCGTAAACCCTTCCATGAACTCCCACCTTACTTCGAAACTATTCGCCCAGTTTCGCCATTCTGATTTTGTAATCCTACCTTGCTTCCAAGCGGCCATCATTTTGAATAGGTCGGCCAAGCCCGCCGTGCTGGTCGACCCGGAAACTGGAAGCAGCCTCATGCGCAGGAGTGGGGGCTCATAGTCTGTCAATGCCGAAACAACGGACAGACCTTGGATCACTTCGCATGATGCGGCACTTGCAGCAGATTCAATATGCCTTAGCTGGAAAAAATTCCTGTTTTCTTGCTGCGCCTGTTCAAACAGTATTTGGCCTGCCTTAACCATATTTGGCATGTCACTAAAGTGCTGAAGGAGCGTGCCCTTGAGCGCATTCGGAAACTGATCACTGTTGAACAGTGGCAAGTTTGCACTCTGCTGTTCCAGGTCCCACTTCTGACTCGCTAGGCCATTGATGGCCAGTCCGACCTTGCCTGGATCATCTACCAGCAGATAGCGCCACGTCCCGTATCCGCCTGTGTGGTTTACGGCTTCGACCCAGCGCTCAGCTGCCTTTGCCTTCGCGTCTGCATCGTCATTAACTCGACCTTTGATCTCGACGATTACGTTCAGACCTTTGTCGGTTACGACAATGAAGTCAGGGACATATCGAGAGACAACACCTCGATGTCGGTAAGGAATAGTGAAGCCAAGCCTATCGTTCTTGACCCAGCGCTTTACCCCAGGATGACTATCGAGAAGGAATGCAGCACTCTGTTCCCATTTCTCAGTATCGGCCACCATCGCGTTGAGGTGGCATCGATTGACTGGGTAGACTGGCTTTGTCGAATGAAAATCGACGTTCAAGGTGCTTCCGCGCCCTGCTGCACCAGTTGGAATGACCGCGACCTCGCGCTCTCCCGTCTTCGAACCTTTCTTGATTGCCTCAAGCAGGGAGCTGATCGCAGCCTGCATGTACTCGCCTACCAACAGCAAGTCTCTTGGTAGACTGTCACCCTTTAAATCGAGCTTCTCGTCGAGGAATCGCTTTGATGCGAACGCAACCTTCGGAAATAGCTGCTGAACCGGAACAGCTTCTGCGCCGTTATCGGCTTGCCAACGAGCACAGACCTCCCGAGCGAGTCTGAATGCCACCTGTTGATCGCGGAATCGCGCCCGCCAATCTCTCAGGGACAACACGGGTCGCTCACCCGGTCCGAAAACGGCGAGCGAGCCGTCCGGTGAAGTCAGCGGCGTCAGCTCCACCGTCTGTGGGATCTTCATTGGATCGATGGTGACCTTTGACACCTTGGACCAGTCGACATGAACATCGAAATGCCCCGTCTGATGGTATCCGGACACGACCGGGAATGTGATTTCGTAGTCTGCTTTCTCGGGGACGGAGAAGATGTGATTGGGGTCGGGTTGGGGCGGCTGCGGGCCGACTGGTTTGACTTTGAAGGGGATCAGTTCGAACGGAACCCCAAAGACCTTTGCCGTTTCCTCGGCAAACATTTGGGTTTCTTCGTTCAACGCGTAGCTCTTGCGCCGCAATGCCCTGCCGACCACCTGTTCGCACAGGAGCTGTGACCCGAACGGCCGCAAACCAACGATGTGCGTGACCGTGTTCGCGTCCCATCCTTCCGCCAGCATGGCGACTGAAACGATACACCGCACATCGCGACCTGGCGGTATGCGCTCATCGATCCACTTTATCGAACCGTCATTTTCATCGCTTGCGACCTTGTCATTGTGCTTACGGACCAGTTCGGACCAGTCTTCAGGGATCCTGCCTCCCGGCCAAGTCGCCTTGCCCACGGTGTCGAGGATGAACCGGAGGCGTTTGGTCTCGTCTTTCGAGCCGCCGTCCTCGATGTCCTCCATCACCTTCGAGTCGATCCGGACCGTTACTTCCTGTCCGGGCGCGTTCCTGAACCAGCTGGGCGCGACGCCGTAGCTATCGTTGCCATTACCCAACCAACCGTGGACCTCTTTGGCGACCGCCGTGTCGCGGCAGACCACGATGAACACGGGCGGCACCGGGTGCTTCTGCTGCTGCTTGGATTGCTGCTCCCACTCCGAAAACCGCTGGTACCATTCTTGAGCGAGCAGATTGATCGGTGCCGAGGCATAGTTCATCACGATCTCGGGCGTGATGTTGGTGCCGAGGCCATCTTCCTTGGCTTTCGCCTGCACCCACCGCCAGATGTTGAAGTAAGCGGCTTCCTCCGCCCCCGATACATCTCGGGCGGGTAGCTGCGGGATCTTCACGAGGCCCGATTCAATGGCGTCGAGCAGACTGAAGTCCGAAACGATCCAGGGGAAGGGCTTCCCGACCTCGTTGCCTGATCCCTGGATGTAGAAAGGCGTTGCCGAAAGATCGACGCACAGGTTGATCCCGCGCCTGCGGCCGCCGCCAGCCAGCTTGTTGATCCTGTCCAGCGCCTCAACCCAGATAGTCGCTTCCCGAGCGTTCTTGCTGGCGAGATCTTTGTCCTCGTCGAGGCTTTCCTCGCTTGCCGCATCGCCGCGACGATAGGCGTGGTGGGCCTCGTCGTTGAAGATCAGCCAATGCGGACTCCGGCCTTTGCCGCTGCCCAGCTCTCGGCGGACACGCTTGAACCATGCCGGATCGGACTCGAAGTACTTCGTCTCCACGCTTTCGTTGGCCTTGCCAGCATTCTTGACGACCTCGACCGCTTCCCCGGTTTTCACGACCTTGGCGCTATCGCCGTTGACTGTGTTCGTCTCCTTTTTCGCCAGGCGATGCCAGTTGGCGATCATCACCTCGCCGCGGCGCAGCTCTTCCATACGGTGCGGCGGGACGAGTTGGCGCGTCCGGTAGAGGCTGACATCGCCCAGCGCAGGGTCCAGTTCTTGCAGCCGCTCGCGGATCGTGACGTTCGGACAGACTATCAGGACCGTGTCCGAAAACCGGTCATCGCGGGGTGAGGCTACGCGGTTCAGGATCGACCAGGCGGCCAGCATGCCCATGACGGTCGTCTTGCCGCTGCCCGTCGCCATCTTGCAGGCGTAACGAATAAAGGCGCGGACACCGGCCGCCTTTGCCTCCAGCCCGGGTTCGTCCCGAGGAACTTCGGGAACGCCCTTGCGGTAAACGTCTTTGGCCTCGACGAGAAAGATGATCGTTTCGGCCGCCTCGATCTGCGCAAAGAACAGGCGTTGCATGCGCTGATCGCTGCGCCAGAGTTCCAGTAGTTCCCGTGTCACAGGCGACGCGCCATCATAGGCCACGCCACCGCTGTGGATGCCTGCCCGCCAATCCTTCACGCGACCGCGGATCGCGTTGACGATCTCAAGTTCGACCTCTTCGCCCGCCTGGCTTTCGAACAGCTCCGCCTGATTGCGGTCAGGGCGGCCGCGGCCGGAATGTTCCGGCACGCGGTAGAAATAGCTCGCACGGCGCCGACCCTCTGCCTTGTAGGGGGGCTTGGCCTTCTCGATCTTCCAGTGAACCTGCGGTTCCCGGAACGGCGAGTTGATGATGACCGGCTGATCCTCGGGGATCGGTTGCGGTGCGTCTTGTTCTGCGGCAACGGACATCAGACGGCATCCTCTTCGCCGCGGGTCGCCATCAGCTCGTTGCCGCGCTCGTCGATCACCTTGACCGCGATCCGCTTCTTGTCGCCCAGCGCGAAGGGCTCGCTGACCGTCCCCGCAAGGTGCGACCAGACGCTGTCCTCGAACTGGCCTTTCAGCGATTTCTGCAGGTTGTCCCAGGCGCTGGTCTTCGGGAAGAACACCTGGCTGGCATAGAACGCCATGCCGTTGTGATTGGTGTCGAGCATCCAGCAGGGCAGGTTTTCCGCGTCGATGTGATCCGTGTCCATCAGATGCGGCATGAAGATGTCGAGCCCGCGCAGCTCCACACGATAGAGCGGCGTGCCATCGGCACGTTGCCCTGCCTTCTTCAACCGCACATCCGGCAGGCCGGTAATCGAGAAGATTTCGCTGTTCTTCGACGTCTTCAGCAGGTCCGACATCACCACATCCGGCGTCACCGCGATGTAGGCCGTCGGGATCTTCATCTTTTCCAGAAGCTCACGAGCTTTGGCCTGGATCGCAAAGCCGAACAGGAACAGCTGACTAAAGCCCTGCTGCATCGCCTCCATCGCGGCGTTGAAGACGTAGTCGGATCCGATGGCGCCGTCCTCCGGGCCGAAGGCGATGGCGATGGTTTTCTCGCTGCCGTTCTTTGCCACGGCCTCGGCATGCAGATACTCGCGGTCGGCCAGTGGGCGAACGTTGTCTAGTTGCAGCGTCACGTTCCCGGGCAGGCTCAGCGATTTGCTTTGGCGCAGTACTTCGGTCATCCGGTCAAGGTAGGCGCGCGGACTGGAAGACTGGGGCTGCGCGGACGTCCCGTCGGTATCGTCCTCCATGCTCATCGCAGCCTGAATAGTGGCCTCGACCGTGAAGGGTCCGCAGACCCTCGTGATCTTGTCGTTCACTTCGGGGCGGTCGACCAGCACCTCCATCTTGGGGTCTTCATCGTTAGCCACTTTCTTGAGGGTTATGCGGGGCACAAGCCCTCCAGTTTCGTCGCCTTTTCTGTTCTGCTTTCGCTCGTAAACAAATCCACCGGCAGGTCCCTTCGAAGGCTCTTTGAGGCGGTACCAAGGGAATGCAGTCGTTAGAAGGCGCTGCCTTGCCAAGGCGATGGGAACGCGCGACGTATCGACCGTAATCCAGCGCCGACCCCAGCGCTCGGCTACCAATGCGGAGGTGCCAGACCCGCAGGTGATATCAAGAACAAGGTCTCCTGGTTCCGTTGTCATGTGGAGACAGCGCGTGATTACCTTTTCTGCGGTCTGAACGACGTACATTTGATCTTCGGTAAAGCTGCCAGTTCCTGTGTCCATCCAGATATTGTCGAGGTAGGTTAGCGGATTGTCCTCCAGCAGTAGAATTGTTGAGAGGTTGGTACCACTCCACCAGAGGCGCCCCTTCTCAGCAAGTTTATCCATCTCTTTGCCGGGTTCTGGATCATAACTCCAGTGACGGTTTCTCGCGCAAGGAACCTCGATGCCTTTGAAATTGTATGGCTTGCTCCGCCCCTCTTGGTAACCCTGCGAGGTAATCGGACCAAGCCTTCCGATCTTCCATCCCGTTGGGATAGGGTCTTCGCCGGAGATTTCTTTTTCCGTCATCTTTCGCATGTCAGACAGGTCGGGTGAAAAGATCGACGTGTATTGCTTGGCGCCGACATCGCCGGGTTTCTTGGGGCGCGAAAGTGCGGTAAATGCCTGACGTTCGATGTCCTTTGCGTAGACTACAAGGTAATCGCACACGGAGGGAATGCTGTCTGTGGATTGAGAGCTGGTTTTAAAGAAGGCGATCTGCCCAGCATAGTTTTCCGGACCGAAGACCTCATCGAGGATTTCGCGCACATGATGAAGATTGTCGTCGGAAATTTGGACGAATACGCTTCCTGATTCCGATAGGAGCTCCTTCGCGAGGAGCATCCGATCTCGAATGAAAGTCATGTATGAGTGAAGACCGAGTTCCCATGTGTCCCGGTAGGCTTTCACCATCTCGGGCTCGCGGATCATGTGCTCGTCCTTACCGTGGTTATCTTTGACTGTTTTGTCCCTCACGAAGGGCTGGAAGTTCGAGCCAAACTTCACGCCATACGGGGGGTCGAAATAGATCATCTGCACCTGGCCACCCAATCCCTCGTATACGAGGAGCGAGTTCATCACCTGCAGCGAGTCGCCAAGGATCAGGCGGTTGGTCCACGGGCCCTTGTGCTCGTAGGCATCCAGCCGGTCGGCAATGTCGAGGTCCAGATCGCCGAACAGGTCCAGCGTCTGCCCGCGCGCCTTGTGGGACTTCAGTGTTTCGAGGATCGCCGACGTCGAATGACGTTCGTGCACGAACAGGGGCAGCGTCGGCACGCTGATCTGCTGCCGTTCCGCCTTGCCTGCCCAGTTCAGGAAGGGCTTGGTCAAGCTGCGCAGCCGCGCCGCGCATTGCGACAGCGACGTGAACCGCTCCTCCGTCCCCTTCCAGACCTGTGGCTGGGCAAAGACCGTGGCCTCGCCCTTTTCAGCCGCATCCGCCACCAGGTTCAGCAGCCACTCCGCAAACGGCCGCTCGCCGTTCTCGTCCCATGCCAGTTCCGGCGCGAGGCTGGAGTCGTAGCGATAGGTCTTTGGCGGCTTGCGATGCGAGAACTGCGCCTCGACCCCGACATCGGGACGCAGAACCGCCTGGTCGGCATGCGCATAGGCGCCAGACCCGGCCGAGGATGCGATTGGCGCAGCTTTGGGCTTGGCAGGCTGCTGTGCCTTGGGCGCGTCACCATTTGCCCTTGCGACCGAGCCACCCTGACCGCGCCCTTTGGTAAGCACGCCTTCGGCGATCATTTGGTCACGAACCTCGTGATAGTCCTCGTCCGTCAGATCCGGCAGGTTTTCGCGGAGCCGTGCGATCAGGGCACGATTGCCGATGGTGGAACCATCTTCGGGGATAAGGGACAGGACAAGATCACGCAGGGAATCGGACATCGGGAACCTTCGGGGACATCAGCTATTGCAGCGAAGCTAAGGACTTTTCATGGAAATTACAGCCCAAAGTTGACTTGGTCAGTAGGTCGGGAACCTCGTCAGGGCGGCACTTCGAGCCACCCGCTAGACGAGCGAGGTGGCGGGGTAGCCGCGGAGACTGATTGGACAAATCATGGCGCCCGTGCAACCCCTTCATTCCCCCGATCCATGATTTGCACGAGCCTCAGACATGCGATTTGCCATCCATAACGAGTCCCGAATTGAAGCAGCGCCCCAAGCGAGGGGTTTATGTCCCGGGTGTGGCGCTGAGCTCGTCGCCAAATGCGGCAACGTCAAGGTCTGGCACTGGGCACATAAGGGGCAGCGGCACTGTGACCCCTGGTGGGAAAACGAAACCGAATGGCGCCGCGCATGGAAGAACAACTTTCCTACTGACTGGCAAGAAATTCCTGCTCGCGACCCAAAAGGGGAGTTGCACATCGCGGATATCAAGACGCCGCACGGGCTGGTGGTTGAATTTCAGCACTCCCACCTCAAGTCGGACGAGGCACTGCAGCGCACTGCGTTTCATCAGAACATCATCTGGGTCGTGGACGCCATGCGCCGCAAGACCGACGCCAGCCAGTTCATGCGGGCAAAGTACGAGGGGATGCGGCACGATACGAAAGACGGTGTCGTCGACCAGCTCTGGCTTTACTCTGCCCGACTGCTCAAGGAGTGGACAAAAGTGGGTGTAATCACCGCCTTTGACTTCGGCGGTGAGAAGGTGTGGTTGCTTCGACGCGTGCGTTCGGATTGGATTTACGGGTTCGAATATCCAAAGACCAAGCTGATCGAGCATATCTCCGAGGGTAGCCCATTCCCAGACGTGCTGTTCGGAAAGCCCGGGCGCTAACGGACCCTCCAAGGAGACACCTTCGGCATCGCCGCCGTCACCTCGACCTCGCGCAGCATGCCGCCCGCAATCAGCCCGTCCCGTACCCAGCCCAGCGCCTGCCACCAGTCGTCATATCCACGCCGCGCGGCGTCGATCTGCTGTGGGTGGGGGGAGAAGGTGACCGGGCAGGCTAGGATGTCGATAGTCTTCCACGTCGCCCGTGCGCCCGCGCCACGCACGCGGATGCGCTCTGTGCCCACGACGATGGACCCCGCATGCGTGCCATGCTGGTTCTGCTTGACGATGGTCGGCACGCAGCGTGGGACGGCGCCGGGCATCCAGTCCGGGGTCAGCCCGGCGCGGGCCAGTTCCGCGACGCGGATCGCCATGCGCTTGCCGCCGAGGCTGTCGGGGATCCCGGCGACGGTGGCAGCGATCACCTCGGCGTCCTCGTGGGTGTAGCCGCCGATCTTGTGCTGGCCGCCGTCGATCTTGCAGCCCAGCACGGCCCGTTGCAGCAGGACGTATTCCAGGCCGAAGCCGAAGCCTTCCTCGGTGACATCCGGGGGCAGGGGCAGTTCCAGCTGCGCTTGTTCGATCCGGAATGCCCATTCCAGCGCCGCCTGCACGCCCAGCGCGCGCTTGATCCTGGTGCCGCTGACGCGGCCGTGGAAACTCATGGCTGCAATCCTTCAAGGAAATTCATCTGCGCCGGGCGCTGGGCCGCATCGGTCGGTCGCCAGATCCACGGGCCCGAGGCCATGGGCAGCTGCGAGAGAGCGCCACGCATGTGCTGCTGCCAGAGGGTGAACTCCGTTGCCGAGCAGGCGCAGAGCGCGTGCCCGATGGGCCAGCCCATCAGCCATCCGACGAAGAGCGGGTTCAACCGCCGCCGTGACCGGCCCTTCAGGATCCGCCGCGAGACGACGCGCCCATGCGAGGCAATCATCGAAGCCCAAAGCGGGCGCGAGATCGGGGCGTGCGGCGAGGACCGCGGTCCATCCGGGAAGGTCGCCGGGGCCGGGCGGGTGAAGCCCTGCTCCGCCCGGTAGTGCAGCAGGTCCATCCGGGACTTGCCGTCGCTGCGCGTGATGCTGGCCTGGCTCGACCCCTTCCAGTTCTGCGCGGCCGGGGTTGGCCAGTGGTTCGGCAGAGCCTTCGCGATGCCCAGCGCCAGCGCCTCGGCCTTCCGGGTAAAGTCGCTGTTCCCGGCCGGGTTGTAGCGGCCGGTGCCGGGATGCAGGCTCATCGGTGTGGGCCAGGATGAAGATGCGGAGGCGCTCGTGCGGCGCGCCGACCTCTGCCGCCGAGAACAGGCCCGCCGCAGGCATGTAGCCCAATCCCCAAAGCTCTCGCAGGACGGTCTCGAGGCCGAGGGTGACGTGCCCGGCGACGTTTTCGAGGAAGACCCATTCGGGGCGGCACTCGCCGATAACGCGGGCGACATCGGGCCAGAGGTGGCGGGGATCGTCGGCGCCGCCGCGTTTCCCGGCCGCGCTGAAGGGTTGGCAGGTATAGCCTGCGAGGACGGCATCGAAGGCCCCGCGGAAGGGGCGGGCATCGAAGCTGCGCAGGTCGGTCCAGATCGGGGCCGGGGCGAAGTATTCGGAGTGCTGGGCCGCGATGAGGACGGCGCGCGGCCAGTCCTCCCATTCGACGAAGGCGCGGGTGTGATAGCCGGGCTCGGCGAGCATGAGGCCCAGATCAAGGCCTCCGCCGCCCGCGCAGAGGGACAATCCGTGCCGGGGACGTGACACCATGCCATTCACCGCACCCCGCGCTCGCGCAGGCGTTCGGCCGTGACCAGCCCCCGGGCCAGCATGGCGTCGCGCATCGTGTTGCTGATCGCGCTGACCGGCAGATAGCGGTCGGAATTGACCAGATCGGCGTAGAAGGCAGGCAGGTCGGTGATCGGCTTCGCGGCCGGGGCGGGGGCCGCCTTGGGCTTTCTGCGCTTCCGCCCGGCATCCTCGACCTTGCGCTTGGCCGCCCTTTGCATCACCCGGTCCAGCGCCTTCGGGCCATCGGGCGGATCGGGGTGTTCCTGGCGGCTGGCCTCGGCCGTGGCGATGATCTCCGCCTCGGTCAGCCCCAGCTCGTCGCGCCAGCGCAGGACGTGCAGCCGGGGCGGCCAGCCTTGCCACCAGCCGGGCAGGGCGGCGGGGTCGAGGCCCAGCGCGTCGAGCAGCGCCTCGAACATCTCTTCGGAAATCGCTTCGCGCGCTTGCGCGCTCTCCTCTTCCTTTACTGGTTCTCTTAAAGGTTCCCTTACAGGGTTAGTGTCCGAAATCCGGACACGGCTTTCGGCATTTTCCGGACACGGGTCAGCCAGAAAATCGGACACGGCTCCGGCACAACCCCCGTGTCCGAAATCCGGACACGGCAGCGCATCGGCCATGCCGTCACCAGCACAACCATCGGCATCGTCGACGCTTTCTGCGCCGTCGTCGTCACCGTGTCCGATTTCCGGACACGGCACCACAGCCCCGGGTGTGAAGCCCGGCTCAAACTCCAGGATGTAGCGGGTGGGCAGCTGTCGCTTGGTCACAGGATCGAGCCGCGGCACGCGCCGCAGCAGACCCACGGCCTCCAGCTGGGCAAGGTGATCGTTCAGCGTGGACCGGCTGATCTCGCAGTCATGCGCCAGCCGGTCCTGCGAGGGGAAGCAGCCATAGTCGGGGTTGAACCGGTCGCAGAGGTGCCAGAGCACGATCTTGGTCGTGGGCTTCAGGCCGCGCTGCTTGATGGCCCAGTTGGTGGCCTCGTGGCTCATGGCGCGGGCCTCCGCGGGGCAGGGGCGATGCGCGTGGTGAAGCCGTGATCGGCCAGCGCACCCAGCGCGTCGTCGAGACTTCGCACCAGCGCCCAGCCGAACCCCTGCGGCTGCACCGCATCGCGGAACGCCTCCTGCTCCGGTCGCAGCCGCCCCTTCGGCGCCTTCAGTTCGAGGAACAGGACACGGCCGTCGCACAAGACCATGAGATCGGCGAACCCGGCATGGACGCCCATGCCGACGAGGATCGCCTGGTGCTTCGCCCCGCGGGGCCCGGCCTCGGTTACCTCGTTGGCGCAATGGTGAATGATGGCCGAGCGGGGCAGGGCGATGCGCAGCGCCTGCACCACGGCGCGCTGCAGATCGGCCTCGGGGGTACCACGACGTTTCATTGCGCGGTCCTCCCTTGGTCTTCGCGCTGGGCGCGGGCGACGGGCCGCCGCGCATCGAGCACCAGCAGCAGGCGCTGGGCGTCGGCCCGCTCGGTCGCGCTCTCGCCATGTGTGGCGAGGACCGTGCAGGCGAGGCGGAGCAGATGGTCGCTGTGATGCGCGGCATCGGCGACGACGGCGCGGGCCTCGGCCACGCGATCGGCGGGCCAGGCGGAATTGCGGGCCTGCACCATCATGCCCGCCCCCGCGATTTGCGCACCGGATGCGCCTGCTCCTGCGCCCGGATCCATTCCTGAACCGCGGCGCGGCGGTAATAGGTCTTGCGACCTATGCGTGTGCAAGGCGGACCCTGGCGGCGGGCTTCCCAGCGCGACAGGGTGTCGGCGGTCAGGCCAAGCGCCTGCGCCAGCTGTTCGCGGCTGATCCAGTCGGCCAGCAGATCAACAATCTCCGCGTCGGGTTCGGTCTGGATGTCTTTCATCGGCTGCTCCCTCGTGTCCTGCGCCTCTCGGGGTCAGGAGCAGCGAAGCAGAGCGGCGAGGCCGGAAAACAGGCGGAAGGTGGAATTGCCGGTTCCGGCCTTCTTCCGCCACTGTTTTCATTGGAGGAAATTTGAATTCGAGCCGCTGACGGGGAATTTCAGGTCGCCGGGCAAGGGCCAAAGTGCGACGTCTTCCGGCTGCAATTCCGGTGCGCTGGGTCGCTATCGCCCCGGTGGCCCACATTGTCCTCGGTTCAACCGCTTTCGCCGGATTTGATGGGGGCGGAATTGGCGGAACCTGTTGTTCCGGTCGCCTCTGGGCGGGGTTCGGCGATATCCACAGGAACTTGTCGGTCGCCGCCGTAATTCACGGGTTCGTGAGTAAACACACGCGAGGCGTGTGCGTAAACTTTCCGGGAGCAGTCCACAAGAATCGAAAAACGAACATAACCAGACGCCAGTGCCGCAACCGGTATGGCTCTGGACTACAGGCGGTTTCACACAACGACTCGCTCCGCACCCGGTCTCGCCCACGTGCCTCCGCACGGCGGGTCATTTGTAACCTGCCCTCTCGCGGCTTTTGCCGCGGGATAGGGTTTGTCTGAAGGAGTTATCTGATGCCCCTGCCGCCTGTTGCCTTCTATTCGATCTACGAGATTGCGGTGCGCTGGGGATGTCACCCGGCCGACGTGGCGGGATGGGCTGCGGCGGGGCACCTGCAGGTGCTGGCGGGGATTCCTCCGGTCAGTTGCGGCGAGGAAACGGTCGCGGGAATGGTGCAGGTGCCGATCGCCGAGCTGATGCCGATGTTCCGGCGGATTGGCCCTAGCGACGAGCAGGCGCGGCTGAAGCGGGTGATGCCGCTGGGCAGCAAGTCCTGGCTCAAGGTCACCGATCCGGCCGAGGGGGTGCTGGTGCGGTCCTCCGATCTGTTGATCGACGCGGTGACGCTGCAGCAGTTCGAGGAGGACCGCGATCTGCTGCGGCGCCCGGCCTCCAGCATTGGCTCGGGCCCGCGATACGATTGGGACGCGATGTATGCATGGCTGACCTGGTCGCTCTTCGAAAAGGGCGTCCCCGAGACCCAGACTGCGCTCGTCACATTGGTGCAGGAGTGGTTCGTGCAGAACTCGAAATCGGGCGAGGTGCCGGATGAAAGCACGATCCGAAAGCGGCTGACCTCGCTCTGGCGCAGGTTGCGGGGCGAAGATGCCGCGTGAGGATCAGGCCGATTTCGGTAGGTTGAGATCATTTCGCCCGAGCCAAGAAAAGCACGGGCGCTTCTGTCAAACCGGTTCCCACCAAGTACGCCATTTTCGGACTGTTTTCCCGGAATTGCTCATCTGTTCCGGTGCATAACGCTTTACGTACTTTTTCCCGTCATGCTCAACAGTATCTCGAGATCGAGCGTTCGGGAACTTTTCGTTCAGGGCGCGCTCAAGTTCGGCTGCTGCTGCCGTCTGTTCGGGATCGACTTCTACAGCATCACCGAGGCAATCCCACCAGGTGTCCCATGTATAGACAGTCCGGCCGGACCGGCTCTTGGATCGGGGCTTCATCCGTTTGGAAAATCGCTTTCCATTCCAAACAACTTCCACGCCTTTGGCAGCATTTGGAAAGGCTTCATCCAGTTCGGCCGAGATGCGTTCGCGTTCTGTATATGGAAGGATCCCGAGCTTCTTCAGCTGAGCGGTGATCCGAGCCACCTCCTCTCGAGCAGCGGAGATTCGGCCATGATACTTGTCGAGATTTCCGGAAGTGTCTTCCCCATCCCGTTCCATGAGACGGTCCAGTTCTGCCTTCGCTTCTTCCAATTGCTGCAATGTGGGTTGTCTGGGCATCGCGGTGTTAGTCCAGTTCTTCGTGCGGACAATCAGATAGCAGCATCGTGGAACATAACGCCAGCCTCATCCTGTGCCGCCTCATGCACAAGGCGCGGCCGCGGGCGCAGGAGGCTAGCCACCGTGTCGACGCCCGCACGTAGCGGCGAATCCATCAGGTGTGCGTAGCGCTGGGTGGTCTGCATCTGGCTGTGGCCCAAGAGCTTGCCGATCATTTCCAGCGATGCGCCACCGCTGACCAGCAGCGAGGCGAAGGTGTGGCGCAGGTCATGGATGCGGACGTCGGCCAGCCCGGCATCCTTCTGCACCTTGGCCCAGAAGCGGCGGATTTCCCGCACCGGCTGGCCGACAGTGTCGCCGGGGAACAGCCACGGGTTGCCTCGCGGCACCACCAGCTGGCGCAGCCGCACGATGGCCGCGACGTCCTGCGAGATAGGCACACGATGGATCTTGCGCTGCTTGGTGGTCGAGGCGGGTTTCGACCAGATCGCATAGTCGAGGTTGAACTGTTCGAACCGCGCGGTGCGGACCTCGCCCACCCGGGCGCCGGTCAACATGCACATGCGGATAATGGCCGCTGCACGCTGATCCTCGGCGGCATCCAGCACGGCCGCCAGCCGTGTCAGCTCTTCGGGCGACAGGAACCGTTCGCGGGCATGTTCGATGCGCCGATGGAACCCCTGCGCGGGGTTGTCCGTCCGCCAGTCCCATTCCACCGCCAGCGTGAACATCTTGCGCAGCACCTCGCCCATGCGGTTGGCCCGGATCGGGGTGGGCTTGTGGCCCTGCAGTTTGCGGGCCCGGTTGTTGGGCTTCGCCTTGCAGGGTCGGGGACGCCCCTCGGCCACGAAATCGAGGAACTTCGCGACGTCGGACTTGGTGATCTCTGTCACCAGCCGGTTGCCCCAGGCCGGTTCGACCATTTTCTTTAGCATCGACACCTGGTCGCCCGCATTGGTCTTGGCGAGTTTCGGCAGATGCTCGGCGATGTAGCGGTCAATCATGTCGGTGACGCGCGGGGCCCCGCGCCACTCGTCGCGCGCCGCCAGAGGATCCTGCCCTTCGTCGATTGCGCGACGCAGTTCCTTGGCACGTTCGCGGGCGGCCGTGACGCTCCACTCCGGCCAGCGCCCGATGGTCATCCGCCGCTGCCGCCCGGCGTGCCGGTAGTCGATAGTGAAGGTCCGCGCGCCCGAGGCCTGCACCCGGGCGGCGAAGCCGATCACCTCGGTGTCGAAGATCTGATAGCTGACGCCGGGCTTCGGCTCAGCCTCGCGCAGGGTTTTCTCATTCAGTTTCAGTCTCTTGACCATCCATCCCGCCTCCTTGCCCGACGACACAGGCGTAGACCCGCGCCACTATCAAGTCGGATCACGGGCCGGGGACCGGAATACAGGCGGAAGGTGGAACTGGGTGCCGGGGGGAAATTCCGGACAAGAAGAGCAAGGGGTTGGGCGAACTGGCCCAGCGCGCGGGATAGGGAGCCGACGGAGGCACGCCGATAAAAACAGTCAGTCATTTGAGACCCAGCCAGCGCCCACACCCGACGGCGCCCCAGCCTCGGCAGATCGCATCATCCCGCGCCCCAGCGGCGCCGAGGCCGGAGACTTCGATGACCCATCCCGACCCACGCCAGCGCGACGCCCAGGGCTGCCGCAAGGGCAAGCGCCTGTCCGACTGCGGCTTTGACGAGGTCGAGCGGCGCGCGCTCACGCTCATGCGTCACCTCTTCGTCGGCGTGGCGCAGAACCGCCCGCCGGGCGGGCCCGAGGCCGTCATGCTCGCCCGAACCCTTCTGGGGCCTGCAAATGGCGACCAGGCCATGGCAGCGCTGCTGGCCTTCGTCCAGACCATGGCCCTCTCACGCGGCGAGCCCTTCCGCTATGCCAATCCCTTCTGCCCCGGCTGCGCCGCCCGGATCACGGCGGACGAGGAGCGGCTCGTGCGCGTCCTGCACCACGTCCGCCGCGGGCAGGAGGGCCGGGCGATGATCCATGCGCTGATGCTCTGCGAGGCCGGGCCGATCGGCCCGCTGATCGAGGCGGCCCACGAGGTTCATCGAGCCGCGGAACCCGCGCCCTTCGCCTGAGCGCGCGATCCTCCGACGGGAGAGGAGGTACCTCGGATCCGACCGATGATCGGCGGTGCCTCTGGCGCCACCACCCCCCGTGCCGGAGGCGTACCACTTCCGCGGCTTTCGATCCTAGACAGGCACAATGAGGGTGCGTCACCCGGCGGCAGCCGCCGGGTGACGTCGTCTCATTCTCCCGCCAGATCCTTCTGCACGGAGTGGCCGCAATGGACCGCCGTTGCCCCGGGCGCCGGCGTGCAAGTTTCGCCCTCGGCCAGCGCCTCGACGGTGAACCTTCGCGCGCAGCTGCGCGGTCCCCTCGGCGCGTAGGTAGAGCCTCCCGGTGCCGAACTTCTCCTTCACCTGCGCGACCCGGATGGCGTGCGCACTCGGGTCGGCTTCGGAGAGGCGGACGAGGCCGTCCAGAGCGGCGGCGAGCAGCCGCAGCCAGCCCGCTGGGCATCCGGCGATCTCTTCACCTCCGATGATGGCCGCAGCGTCGAGCTGGCGGCGAATGCGGCCGCCGAGCGCGCGGGCCGCCTCCGCATCGAGGGGCTCCTCATCGAAGGGGTAGGGCACCGCGGGTTGAAGCTACAGCGGGGCGACGCTCCACCTCCCGGTCCAGGCGGCCGCCGCCGCCTGCGCCAGTTCCGCCAGATCGGGCAGCGGGGTGTCGCTGCTGATGGTCTCGGATAGGGTGTGCCGCCGTCCCGGTCCGTCGAGCCGAACCGAACGGAAGATCGCGAACCGATCGTCGGTCATTCCGGCACCCGAATGCCACACCACCCCCAGCCGATCTCCTTCTCGACCGCCAGCAGATCGCTCACCCCGGACGACATCGCCGAGGAGGAGACGCTCCTCGAGCTCTACAAGGCCGCGCTCGGCATGGCCTGACCCATCCCGGCGCGGCCGGCGATCCGCGCAGCTTCCGTTCAACTCGCCCGGCGCCTCCGCGGCCCGGGCCCTTTCTCCCGAACCTGCGGAGCATTCCCATGAAGAGCAAATCCTCGATCCTGTCCGCGTAGCAGCAGGTCCTCTCCGAAACGGCGCGGTATCTTCCGTTCGGCGGTGCCACTTCGGAGGACCGGCCCGGCCTGTATCGCCGTGTTGCGCGCAGCTGCGGCGTGCCGGTCGAGGCGGTGCGCCGGGCGGTGGAGGCCTCCGGTGGCTGATCCCCTGCGCATCCTGATCGGCTGCGAGACCTCGGGCGTGATGCGCCGGGCCTTTGCTGCCCGCGGGCATGACGTCTGGTCCTGCGACCTCCTGCCGGCAGAGGACCGCTCGAACCGCCACATCGTCGGCGATGTGCGCGACCATCTGACCGACGGCTGGGATCTGCTGGTCGTGGCGCACCCGCCCTGCACAAGGCTCTGCAACAGCGGCGTCCGGTGGCTGCATGAGCCCTCGAAGCGCCTGCCCGAGACCTATGCCGCGGCGGAGCGGGAGGCCTACCTGCGCATGAGCCGTGAGGAGCGGCTGGCCTTCCTGTGGGCGGACCTCGACCGCGGGGCGGCGCTGTTTGCGGCCTGCTGGCAGGCGCCGGTGCCGCGCGTGGCGGTCGAGAACCCGGTGATGAACCCGCACGCGCGGGCCCGTCTGCCGGCGGATCTGCCGCGGCCGCAGACGGTGCAGCCGTGGTGGTTCGGCGAGCCCTTCTTCAAGGCGACGAGCTTCTATCTGCGCGGTCTGCCGCGGCTCGCCGCCACCAACCGGCTGACGCCGCCCCGGCCCGGCACGCCCGAGCACAAGCGCTGGTCTGCCGTCCATCGCGCACCGCCGGGGCCCAGTCGCTGGATATTCCGCAGCCGCACCTTCGAGGGCGTGGCCGAGGCCTGCGCCGACCGGTGGGGCGGGTGGGCCGAAGCGGAGGTCGCGGCATGTGGGTGAGGCTGCCGAACGTGGGCGGACAAGACGAGGAGATCTAGGACATGCGATCAGCCACCGTCACGAAGACCGCTATCAGCCGGGCAATTGCCGCCTGGAAGGAGTGCGGGCTGAAGGTCGGCGGGATGGAGATCACCAAGGACGGCACCATCCGCATCACGGCGGCGATGGACGACTCGGCGCCCGCGGCTCAGCGTGGTGGGCCGAAGCAGTGGCCGACCAGGTGATCGACGTGAAGCACAACTTCCCGGGCCTCCTGCGCGAGAAGCTCCCGTCCGGGGCCATCCGCTTCCGCGTCCGGGCCGAGGGCAACAAGCTGCTCCGCACCGCCATCCCGGTCGGGCCCGACCATGCCGACTTCTATCACCACTATACGGCCGCGCGAGAGGGGCGGCGCTGGGAGGGGCCGCCGCCCGAGAGCAAGGCGGTCGCCCATTCCATCCAGTGGCTGGTGGACAAGTATCTTGCGCACCTCGGGCGGCTGGTCGACGCCGGACAGGCCTCGAAGCTGACGCTCCAGCAGCGGCGATCCCAGCTGCGCAGGCTCTGCGCCATGCCCACCGACGATGGCGGCGGGATCTACGGCGAATATGACATGTGCGCGCCGCGGAGCGCCTTCATCGCCGCCCGGGACCAGTGGAGTGACAAGCCCGGCGAGGCGAACAACCTCATCAAGTCCGTCTCGGCCATGTATCGCTGGGCCATCGACGAGGCGGAGCTCCTCGCCGAGAACCCGGTCAAGGGCATCAAGAAGCTCGCCATGAAAGGCGAGGGGGCGGCGCCCAAGACGCCCGAGGATCTGAAGAAGTTCCGGGACAGGCATCCGCTCGGCACGACCGCGCATCTGTGGCTCACGCTGCAGATGTTCACGGCCTGCCGGGTCGACGACGCGCGCAAGCTCGGCCGCCGGCATGAGGTCGAGAGGGCAGGGGAGATGTGGCTGGACTCCCAGCCCGGCAAGAAGGGAAGCGCGCCGGTCTCGATCCCGATGATGGCGCCCCTCCTGCGGGCGGTCCGGGCGCAGAAGGTGCAGGGGGCGACCTACCTTCTGACCGACTACGGCAAGCCCCTCAGCACGGCCGAGAGCCTGCGCAACCGTGTCCGCAAATGGTGCGCGGCGGCCGGCATCGAGGGGAAGTCCTCGCACGGGATCCGGAAGGCGGTGGCTGAGCTCCTGGCGGAGGCCGGTTGCAGCCAGCACCAGATCATGGCGATCATGGCACATACTCAGGCGAAGACCTCGGAGATCTACACGAAGGGCGCGCAGCGGCGGTTGCTGGCGGCCGATGCCCTGGCCGCCCTGAGCGACATGGAGTGGTGATCGGGAGACGACCCGGCCCCTTGCGCCAGGCGATGGTGCTGCTTGGAGACCATGGCCCTGTGGGCACAATGACTTGTTGAACAGCTGCTCCCGAAGGACTGCTGTCTGCTGGGCGCAGGAAGCGGTCCCTTTGCCGATGCCCAGCCGCGCGCGACAACTTGGCGCATCCGGCCCGAAGCCGCCGGTCTCCCCTCCCTGCGCAGGCCTCCGAAGCGGCCAGTCGAGCGCGTTGCAGCGAGGGGACTGAGCCGCCCTCCGTGTCTGGGCTCTGACCTGTGCCGCGGGCTGCCTGTCCGTCCGCGAAGGGCTGGAAGCGGTCATCATGCTTCGAGCCTTCGTAGATCGCCCGAGCGCTGTTCGTTGCGGAGGGCGGGCTAAAAAGCGCCGCCTTCTTGGCCGGCCCAGGGCCGGTCTTGCCGACCCTGAGGGCGCGATCGTGTCCTCAAGGAAGCCGCTCGAGTGGCCGGAACCGCCCGTCTGCCGCCCGAAGTGTCCCACGGTCCCGAAAAATGGGACACCTTGCGTTGTTTTGACAGGATAAATACTGGAATGCTAGGCCCGGAGGGTCTCGAACCCCGCGGCCCGGGCGGCCGCCAGTTTCCGGCGCAGCGCCTCCTCGAGATCCGCCGCCGGGATGTGTGGATGGCCCTCGGGATAGCCGGCGAAGGCCAGACGCCTCAGTCCGTGATGCTGAAGGATCCCCGTCCCGAGCAGATCGAGCGCCGAGGCGAAGGGCCCCGAGGGCTCGGCCCGGTCGCCCCCCGTGAGGAAGACCGAGCGCACCTGAGCCATGCGCCGCAGTTCGCCCAGCAGAGCGTCGAGCGCATGGGCGCTGGCGATGTTGCGGGCCACGAGATGCGGCACCGGCTCGAGCCCTGCGGAGCGGATCTCGGCCGCGGCCTCCAGAACCACCTCCGGGGGCTGGTCGGGCAGGTCGGCCACGAAGACTTCGGTATGCTGGGGCAGGCCCTCGATCACGGCGCGACGCGACGCCCGGTCCTTCGCGGTGATCTCGATCGACCTCGGGCCGAACCGTGCGGGCCGGGGGCTCGGGCCTGTCTTTGCCATCGGAACTCTCCTTTCAGGAGACGCCCGATCCCTGCGGCGTCTCCGCTCTGGCACGGTCGGCCCCACGGCATCCGCCACCCGATCCTGCGAGGAAAGGCGCCGTCTGAACCGGCGAGCTGCGAGACATCGGGATCCTCGATCACGGTGACGCCGATCGCCGGCCGCACAAGCGCCCAATCGCACCCGGAAGGATTGGTTCCACGGAAAGGCCCCGAGCCGGCTCGGCGGCGGGGCTCGAGAGGGGCTGTCACCCGTCCGAGGGCTTGGCGCGCTTCAGCCCTCCCGACGCCAGTAGGTCGAGAAATAGGGGCGCATCGCCGCCACCCGCGGGTCGCTCCGGAAATGGGCGCGCGCCTCGCGCACGGTCGTCTGCTCGGCCGCCACCCAAAGGTAGGGGGGCGGCGCATCGGGATCGAGATCGACGGCCCGCAGGGCTGCAAGCAGCGTCTCTCCCGCGTGGCGCCGGAGCCATGTCACCTGGACGCGATCCGGCGCGCGGAGGGGCACGCGGTCGCCGTCGTCGCCGATCTCGATCAGCACCCGGCCGCGCCGGTCGGCGGCGGAAGTCTCGAGGATGCGCCGGATCGCGGGCAGCGCCGTCTCGTCGCCCGCAAGGAGGATGTCGCCCGCGTCCGGAAGATCGCCTCCCCCCGGCCCCATCACCGCCACCTCGGTGCCCAGCGGGGCCGAGAGCGCCCAGGCGCTGGCCCGGCTTCCTTCATGCAGGAAGAGGTCGAAGGTGAAGCGGTTGGCCTCGGGCTCCAGCGCGACGAAGGTGTAGACCGCGCGGTGCAGCGCATCTTCGCCCTGGGGCCAGACGGTGCGTCCACGCTTGTCGAGCCGCGGCCAGACCGGCGCGCGGCCCTCGGGCGGCAGGAGGAGCGAGAAATGCATGGGCCCCGCATCCAGCGCCGCCGTGTCCGCGCAGCCCATGGTCAGCCGCAGGAAGTTCGCGCCCCGCCGCTCGCGGGCGACGAGCGTCGCGGGATGAAGGCTCGGCGGTCGCTGCGTATCGGGGCTGCCGGTCCAGGCGATGCCCTTGCCCGCGTCGGGGCAGACATGGTCGAGCAGATACATCGCGCTCTCGCGGAGCTGGTAGAGCTCCACCGGGCCGCCCGCGCGGATCGCGATGCGCAGGCGCCCGCGCGCCGCCTCGATCTCGGTCTGGCCCCGGCCATAGGCGATGCGCAGGCGCCCGTCCGCCCGCTCCTGCGGGATCTCGAACGCCGCCACATGCTCCTCGATATGGTCGAGCAGCCCCTCCGGCAGCGGACCTTCGTAGAAGCCTACGGTCTGTTGAGCGAGGGTCATGTATGTCTCCTCAATGCGGGATCACGAGCGGCGTCCCCGGGCGGGGAGGGCGGTGGAGGTCGTCACGGGGAGGCCGTGCGGAGGTGGGGAGCGGTCGGCACGGCGGGGGCGGGCCCGGGAAAAGGAGGCGCTTGCCGCGCAGCACCCGCGCCCGGCAAGCGCAGATCGTGCAGGAGGCTCACCGCATTCAGGCCGGTCTGGCGGTTGCGCGGCGAAGGGGCGGGTCTGCGAAAAGCAAGCTCGGGCGGTGCAAGCAGCGACATGGTCCACCGTGCTGATGGGTTCGGTGGCTTGCAGGGCAGCTTTCGCGGAGGGAAACGCGAAGGGCACCCGACTGGCTGGCGTCGCTCCTAATGACCCGAGAATACCTGACAAGTCAACTCGGTCTTTATGTCCTGTCCGGCGCCCGGCCGGCAGCCGCGTCCGCAGTCCCTCAGAGGGGCGGGCTCGTGGCCTTGCGCACGCACATGGCAGGCATCTCCCGCCGGAACGAGGCGCTGCGACGACCTCGGACCCAGCCGGCCAGAAGCAACGTGGGGCGGATCCGCCCGGAACGAGGCGCTGCGAGGAGCTTGGATTCGCCGACCAGAAGCGGCGCGCGGGCGGATCCGCGCCGGAAAGAGGCGTCGGAAAGAGTTTGAACCCCGGTCGGCCAGAAGCGGCGTGCAGGCCTATCCCACAGAGGTGCCGCGAAGGCCTTGGTCCCGCGGGACAGCAGCGGCGCGCAGGTGGACCCGTGCCGAGACGAGGTGCCGCGAGGATCTCGCATCCAACCGGCCAGTGGCGACGCGCGGGCCTGACCGCGCGCCGGGATCGTCAGGCGATGAAGTCGATCCGCTGGCCGTTCGCGGCATCGAAGAGATGCAGGTTCTGGCGGTCGAAGCGCAGCGGCTGCGCGCGGCCGAGGCTGCGCGCCCGGTCGGCCGGCACCCGCACGGTGATCTCGCGCTCGCCCATGAGGCAGATGGCGAGCGTGTCCGACCCCAGTTCCTCGAGCACGTCCACCTCGGCGACGAAGTCGGCCTCCTCGGGCGCGCAGGGCTCCAGATGCTCGGGGCGCAGGCCCACATCGACGGCGGTGCCCACCGGCACCGGCAGATGGGAGAGCGAGATCGCGCCGCCGCCCACCTCGATCACCGTGCCGCGATCCGACGAGGCCACCCGGCCCGGCAGGATGTTCATCTGCGGCGAGCCGATGAATTCGGCCACGAAGCGGCAGGAGGGCCGCTCGTAGAGTTCGAGCGGGCGGCCGTGCTGGATGATGCTGCCCTTGCGCAAGACCACCACGCGGTCGGCCAGCGTCATGGCCTCGACCTGATCGTGGGTCACATAGATCGTCGTCGTGCGCAGCATCCGGTGCAACCGCTTGATCTGGGTGCGCATTTCCACCCGCAGCTTGGCATCGAGGTTCGAGAGGGGCTCGTCGAACAGGAAGACCTTGGGCTTGCGCACGATGGCGCGGCCCATGGCCACGCGTTGGCGCTGGCCGCCCGAGAGCTGGCCGGGACGGCGGTCGAGCAGGTCCTCGAGCTGGAGGATGCGCGCGGCCTCCTCGACCTTCTTCCGAATCGTCTCGGCGGGCTCGCCGCGCATCTTCAGCCCGAAGCCGATGTTGTCGCGCACCGTCATGTGCGGATAGAGCGCGTAATCCTGAAACACCATCGCCACGTCGCGGCCCTTGGGCTCGATGTCGTTCACCAGCCGGTCGCCGATCCGCATATGGCCGCCGCTGATGTCCTCGAGACCCGCAATCATCCGCAGCATCGTGGATTTCCCGCAGCCCGAGGGCCCCACGAAGGCCACGAACTCGCCGTCCTCCACCTCGAGATCGACGCCGTGGATGGCCTCCATCCCGCCATACCGCTTCACGATCTTCTGCAGACTGATGCGCGCCATGCGCTGTCCTCCCTGTCGTCCGGCCGCTCCTCGCGCCGATGCCCGTCTCACCTACATTATCAATATCGTTGACATTATCAATAATCATGTGATTATCAATACGACATCAGGGAGGATGCAGGGGTCATGGGTGTGGGCGAGGCCTTCGGAGCGGGACCGCAGCGCAGCCGCAGCGCGCAGGTGGAGCATGCGCTCCGCCGCGAGATCGTGCTGGGGACGCTGCCGCCCGGCGGCGTGCTGCGCGAGCTGGATCTCGCGCAGCGCTTCGCGGTGGCTCAGGGCACCATCCGCGAGGCGCTGATGCGGCTGTCGGAAGAGGGGCTCGTCCAGCGCCGGGCCCGCCGCGACACCCATGTGACCGAGGCCCATTCCGACGATGTGGTGGAGCTTCTGCGCATCCGCCACGACATCGAATGCCGCGCCGCGCTGCGGGTGATCGAGGCGAACGATCCCCGCCTGCGCAAGGATCTCGACATGCTGCTGCAGGCCATGCGGCTGGCTGCGCTGCAGGAAGACGAATATGCGCTGCTCGAGCAGGACTGCCGCTTTCACCTGCGTCTGTTCGAGGCCGCGGCCATGCCGGTGGTGGAGCCGGTGCTGATGCGCTGCCTCCTTCATACGCAGCGGTTCAAGATCCTGAACAGCGCGGCCCACAGCCGGGAGCTGCTCGCGACCGCCGACCGGCATGTCTCGATCCTCGAGGCGCTCGAGACGCGCAGCGCCGAGGCGCTGATGCGCGCGCTTTCGCATCACATCGCGACCATCGTCGATTTCGGTCCCGAGGTCATGCCGCCGCTCGCGCCCGAGACAGGGCAGGGCGTGGCGGGGCAGGCCGCGGCAGGGCCCAGCCTGAAGGTGCATCCATGAGCCTGACCCTTGCCCCCGAAATGCGTGCCGTGCTCGACCGGCTCCTGGCCGAGGACGGGGTGCAGCCCGATCCGACGCTCCTGCCGCCGGCCGAGGGCCGGGCGGCGGCCGAGGCGGGCAACCGGCGCTGGAACGGGCCGGAGCCCGCCATGGCGCGCGAGCTTCGCGTCGAGACGCCGGACGGGCGGCGGGCGCATGTCTTCCTGCCCGCGGGCGATCTCGGGCGCGAGGCGATCCTCTTCATCCATGGCGGCGGCTGGGCCTTCTGCTCGGCCGCGACCCATGAGGGCGCGGCGCGCCAGCTTGCGGTCGAGACGGGCGCGGCCGTGGTGACCTTCGACTACCGGCTCGCGCCGGAACATCCCTATCCGGCGGGGCTGGAGGATTGTCTCGCCGTCTGGGCCGGACGCGAGGCGATCCTCGCCGGACGCCGCTGGTCGGTGGCGGGCGACAGCGCGGGCGCCAATCTCGCGGTGGCACTGATGTTCCGGCTGCAGGGCCGCGACCTGCCAGCCGCGGGGCTTCTCTTCTACGGCGTGTTCGACGCCGATTTCGAAAGCCCGAGCTATGTCGAGGTGGCCGACGGGCCGGGCCTGACGCGGGCCAAGATGCAGCGCTACTGGGATTTCTACACGCCCGCGGCAGGGCGGCTCGAGGATCCCTGCCTCACGCCCGCCCGCGCGCCGGATGCGCTGCTGGCGGCGCTGCCGCCGCTCTATCTCAACGCGGCCGGGATCGATCCCCTGCGCTCGGACTCCGAGCGCTTCTCGGCGCGGCTCGCGGCGCTGGGGCGGACCGACCGGTTCGACATCGTACCGGGGGTCGTCCACGGCTTCATGCAGATGAGCCGCTGGCTGCCGCAGTCTGTGGCGGCCTACCGCCGGGCGGGCGAAGTCTTCCGGGCGCTCACCTGACCGCTGCCACGCGCGGCGGAACCGTTTCTCGATTTTGGGAGGAGAGAGAATGAAAAGAACCATCAGCGCGCTGTCCCTTCTGGCCGGCCTCGCGCCGGGGATCGCCTCGGCCGACAGCACCGTCCGCTTCTGGTATCACTTCGACAATCCGGAGAACCCGATGTCGGATCTGGTGGCCAAGTTCGAGGAAGCGAACCCGGGCATCAGGATCGACGCGCAGAACGTGCCCTGGAACAGCTATTACGACAATCTCTACACGGCCATCGTCGGCGGCAACGCGCCCGACGCGGCCATGCTGAAGATGTTCGCCCTGCCGCGTCTCCTCGAGATGGAGGCGCTCGAGCCGCTCGACGAGATGATCGCGGGCTGGGAAGGCCGCGACGACATCCTCGACAATCTGTTCGACCTGACCGAGGCCGAGGACGGCAAGCACTATTACCTGCCGGTGCAATATGTGGCGCTCTATCTCTACTATCGCGCCGACATGTTCGAGGAGCTGGGCCTTGCCCCGCCCGAGACCTGCGAGGAGTTCCGCGAGGCCGCGATCAAGCTCACCCGCGACACGAACGGCGACGGCAAGATCGACACCTACGGGTTCGGCTTCCGCGGCGGCAAGTCGGGACACGAACATTGGGGCGCCTTCACGCTGGGCCGCGAGGGCGTGGCGCTCGACGACAGCCTCACCTCCGAGGCAGGCGTCGCGGGCACGCAGTTCGTGATGGATCTCTTCCAGAAGGACAAGGTCTTCCCGCCCTCGGCCCCGAACGACGGCTTTCAGGAGATCATCGGCGCCTTCAAGACCGGCGTGACCGCGATGACGATCCACCATGTCGGCTCCTCGAACGATCTGGTGGCGGCGCTGGGCGACAAGGTCGCGGCGGTGCCGGTGCCGGAATGCGGCGGCGGGCGCTGGACCACCTTCGGCGACGAATCCACCGGCGTCCTCAGCAATGCCAGCGACAAGGAAGCCGCCTGGAAGTGGATCTCGTTCCTGTCGTCGGAAGGCAACAATGCGCTCTTCAACAGCGCCACCGGCCAGCTTCCGGTGACCAAGAGCGACAGCGCCAGCTGGGACCAGCACGAGAAGCGGTTCGTCGAGGCGACGCAGGCCTCGCTGCCCTTCGCCCATCTGCTGCCCGCCTCCTCGGCCACGCCCGAGTTCGTGAACACCGTCTGGCCCACGAACATGCAGCGCGCGCTGAACGGTGAGATCACCGCCGCCCAGATGAACGAAGCGATCGCCAAGCTCTTCGCCGAAGAGTGACGGTGCAGGGCCGGGGCGCTCCCTCCCCGGCCCGCCTTCTTCCGAACCATCCGACGCGCCGCCCGCGTCCGAGCCCGACCCGCCTGCCGGCCCTCCGCGCCGCAGGGGACGAGAGAGGTCCGCCCGATGACAAGTGTTCCGGTCCCCGACCGCGACGAAATCGCCCCCGCCCGCCGCGCGCGGCTCTGGCGGCAGGTGCTGCCGCTGGCGCTGCTGTCCCCGGCCGTGCTCGTCACGCTCGCCATCGTCTTCTTCCCGATGGTGCAGACGGCCTGGATGAGCCTGCATGACTATGTGCTGTTCCGGCCGAAGAAATTCGACTGGGTGGGGCTCAAGCACTATTCGGCGATCCTGCAGGACGAGGTCTTCTGGATCTCGCTGCGCCACACCGTGCTGTGGATCGCAATCACCGTGCCTGCGCAGGCGCTTCTGGGGCTCGCGACGGCGCTTCTGCTGAACCAGAAGTTCCCATGGCGCCCCGTGGCCCGCGCGCTCATCATCATTCCCTGGGCGCTGCCCTCGGTCGTGATCGCGCTGATGTGGGCCTGGATCTACGATTCGAACTACGGCGTGCTGAACGACCTTCTCCTGCGCGTGGGCATCCTCGAACAGTCGATCCCGTGGCTCGCCAACCCCGACACGGCGCTCTATGCGATCATCCTCACGCTGACTTGGCAGGGCTTTCCCTTCTTCGCGGTGATGATCCTCGCCGGCCTCCAGTCGATCCCGCGCAGCTACTACGAGGCGGCCTCGCTCGACGGCGCCTCGAGCCTCCGGCAGTTCTGGCACATCACGCTGCCCGGCATCTCGGGCGTGCTCTTCACCGCGATCCTCTTGCGCACGATCTGGGTCGCCAACTCGATGGATGTGATCTTCGTGATGACCGGCGGCGGGCCCGGCTACGCCACCTATACCCTGCCGCTCTACGCCTTCCTCGAGGCGCGCACGAACCTCGATTTCGGCTATGGCTCGGCGCTCGCCATGACCTTCACGCTGCTCCTGCTCGGCATCGTGATCCTCTATCTGAAACGCTCGGCCAAGGCGGTGCACTGATGGCTCTGGGACGCAAATCCACCCTCAGGCGGATCCTGACCGTCGATCTGCCGATGGCCCTGATCCTCGTCTTCACGCTCGGCCCCTATCTCTGGATGGCGCTGACCTCGCTCACGGCCGAGGACAAGCTCTTCACCCGCGGCCCCTCGGTCTTCGACCTCGTCTGGGAGAACTACGCCCGGCTCTTCGCCAACGTGGGCTTCGCGCGCAACATGCTCGACAGCCTGATCGTGGCCTCGGGCACCGTGATCGTGGGCCTCACCCTGTCGGTGACGGCGGCCTACAGCTTCTCGCGCTTCGACTTCCGCTTCAAGCGCGTGCTGCTGCTGCAGTTCCTGCTCATCAACATGTTCCCGCTGGTGCTGTTGATCCTGCCGCTCTTCGTGCTGATGCGCCAGCTCGGGCTTCTGGACACGCATCTCGCGCTCATCATCGCGAATTCGACCATCGCCATTCCCTTCTCGGTCTGGATGATGACGAGCTACATCAACGGCATCCCGAAATCGCTCGACGAGGCGGCCATGACCGACGGCTGCTCGCGGCTCTCGGCCATGGTGCGGGTGATCCTGCCACTCTGCGCGCCGGGCATCATCGCGACCGGCATCTACATCTTCATCACCGCCTGGAACGAATATCTCTATGCGCTGACGCTGGGCGGGCAGAACGTGCGGCCCATCACGGTCGCGGTGCAGACGATGATCGGCGAATATCAGGTCCAGTGGGGCCTCCTCACTGCCGGCGGCATCGTGGGCGCCATGCCCGCCACCCTCCTGTTCCTGATCGTGCAGCGCCGTCTCGTGGGCGGCCTGACCCAGGGCGCCGTGAAGGGCTGACCCTAGACCCGGCGGGGCCGGAGAGGGCCCTGCCTTCCCAAGAAGGAAGAAACGTGAAAAATCCTGTCGGCATCATCTCGATGCAGTTCATCCGGCCCTTCACTTCGGAGTCGCTGCATTTCCTGAAGAAGTCCCGGGCCCTGGGCTTCGACTTCATCGAGCTTCTCGTGCCCGAGCCCGAGGACGGGCTCGATGCGGCCGAGGTGCGGCGCATCTGCGAGGGCGAGGGGCTGGGCCTCGTTCTGGCCGCCCGCGTGAACCTGCAGCGCTCGATCGCCAGCGAGGAGCCTGCGGCGCGGGCCGGCGGGCGCGACTATCTGAAATATTGCATCGAGGCCGCCGAAGCGCTCGGCGCGACCATCGTCGGCGGCCCGCTCTACGGCGAGCCGCTGGTCTTCGCCGGCCGCCCGCCCTTCCCCTGGACGGCCGAGCAGATCGCCGCCCGCGCCGCCCGCACCGTCGAGGGGCTGGCCGAGGTGGCTCCGCTCGCCGCGAGCGCGGGCAAGGTCTTCGGCCTCGAGCCGCTGAACCGCTTCGAGACCGACATCGTGAACACGACCGCACAGGCCATCGAGGTGGTGGATGCGGTGGGCTCGCCCGGTCTCGGCGTCATGCTCGACACGTTCCACATGAACATGGAGGAACGCTCGATCCCCGATGCGATCCGCGTTGCCGGCGCGCGCCTCGTCCATTTCCAGGCCAACGAGAACCACCGCGGCTTCCCCGGCACCGGCAACATGGACTGGACGGCCATCGCGCGCGCGCTGGGGCAGGCGGGCTATGCGGGACCCGTTTCGCTCGAGCCCTTCCGGCGCGACGACGAGCGCGTGGCGCTGCCCATCGCCCACTGGCGCGCCCCGCACGAGGACGAGGACGAGAAGCTGCGCGCGGGGCTGGGCCTCATCCGCTCCGCGCTCACCCTGGCGGAGGTGACCCACTGATGACGATCAGGATCGGCTGGATCGGCTGCGGCCGCCACGCAACTTGGATGCTGATGCCGCAGCTCGCCCGTTCGGGCTTCGAGATTGCGGCGGTCTGCGACCGTGACGCGGCGGCCGCGCAGGCTGCCGCGCGCCAGTTCGGCGCCAAGGCCGTCTTCTCGGACTTCGAGGAGATGATCGCCGCGGGCGGGCTCGATGCCATCGGCATGGCCGTGGGCCCCGAGGTCCATTACCGCGCGACGCTCGCGGCCATCGCCCGCGGCCTGCCCGTCTTCATGGAAAAGCCCCCCGCCGCCACCGCCGCGCAGGCCGAAGAGCTGATGCGCGCCTCCGAGGCCGCAAGGGTGCCGGTCACGGTGGGCTTCATGAAACGCTATTCCACCGGCAACCGGATCGCGAAGAACATCCTCGAGGGCGGCGCGTTCGGCCCCGTGCTGGGCATCCACGGCAGCTACATGACCGCGCCCACCTATTTCGCGGGCGAGGTGGATTACACAGGTTTCTACCTGCACCATTGCGTGCATTACATGGACCTGATCCCCTGGTTCGCGGGGGCCGAATTCGCCGACGTGCAGCTGCGCAAGAACGTCTGCGGCAAGGGCAAGATGCTGTTGCACATGAACTTCGCCTGCGAGAACGGGGTGATCGGCAATGTGGTGATGGGCACGGTCCAGTCGCGCGGCACACCGATGGAGTTCGTGCAGGTGATGGGCGACCATCATCGCGTCGAGGTCGAGAATGTCATCAACGTGGCCTGGCACCGCAATCCGCCCTTCAAGGCCGAGGATCCCGAGGCCCTGCTCGATCCCGGCTGCGACAGCCTCGTCTGGACACCGAACTTCACCGCGGCGGCGAACGAGGATCACAAGGGCTATCATGCGCTTCTGACCGATGTGGCGGCGACGATCCGGGGCGAGTCCGCCTGGGCGCCGGTGATCCGCGACGGCTGGCTCGCCATGAAGCGGCTCGAACGGATGATCGCGCTGATCGAGGCCTGACGCCCGCCGCCGCCCGGTCCGCCGGGCGGCGGCCGCACGGCCGGCCGGGCGCATCCCCCGGCAGCCCCGTCCGCCTCCCCGGTCCGGGCCCCATCACCGTCCCCTCGGGATCCTGCGAAGGGAGCCCCCGACCTCCGCGACCGACCCGCGGCGCGGCGCAGCCGCCTGCGGCTAACGAGGACCCGCGCCGTGAACGCGCTGCCTGCGACGGCCCGGGCGCCGCGCAGGTCCCGGGCCCCTTTCACTCTGTCCAAATATCCCGGGGGGACCGCAGGGGGCGGCACCGCCGCTCCCTGCCCGCGCCGCGGGCGCGGACGGGGGGCAGCGCCCCCCGCCCTTCGCGCGTCAGAACTGCGCGATCAGGTTCAGCGCCAGCCCCTTGTCGTCCTGCACGAGGTCGGTCAGATCGTCCGAGAACCGGCCGAAGTTGTAGATCAGCCCCATCGACATGTTCCGGTTGACCTGCCGGTAGCCGCCCACCAGCACGCCGGTCTCGGTCGTGCCCGCCTGCTCGGCATGAAGCTGGCGCACCTCGGCCAGAAGGTCCCAGTTGTGCACGAGGTGATAGCGCGCGCTGACCACGCCCAGCCAGGCGTCATTGTCCACGAAGGCCTCGCCCTCGGCGGCCGAACTGGCGCCGAACCGCATCCCCAGCTTGCCGCCCAGCGTCCAGCGCTCGGTCACGTCATATTCGGCATCGAGGCTGACCACATGGGTCTTCTGCCGCGGGCTCCGGCTCTGCACCCCGTCGGTCTCCTGGCCGTAGAGGTCGTAGAGATACTGGTATTTCGCGAGCAGGTTCAGCCGGTCGTTGTCGGTGGGCCGCAGCGCATAGCCCAGATCGTAGCGGATATAGTCGCCCTCGGGCAGCGTGGCGGTGCCGTTGTCGGGCAGCACGAACTGCAGGCTCGACACGATCCGCTCGGCGTCGTTGAGCGCGTAGCGCACCGTGCCCGTGCCGAGGATCGTGTCCGCATCGCGGTCGCGCCCCTCGTAGGTCCCGCTGTCGCGGCGCAGCTCCAGCCGCCCCTTCATCAAGAGCCGCTCGCCATCGTCGTAGCGCACCCCGAACGAGAGCGCCACGCGGTCGAGATCTCCCGTCGCATCGTCGGCCACGCGGCCGAATTCGGCGGCGCCGGTCCAGACCGTCCGCTCGCTCGCGGCATATTCCACGCCGTAGGAGGAGGCGAGGGTGCGCCGCTGGCCGAAGAGGTCGTAGCTGTTCTCGCCGAAGACCGAGGTGCTCTCGCCCACCTTGCGCCGCGCGCCGCCCACGAACTTGCCGTGGTCGCGCCCGGTCAGGGTCACATCGTCGAGCGTCCGGTCGGGGTCGAGCACATAGCCGAGATAGGTGCTCTCGGCCGCGTCCTTCTCGCGGCGCAGCATGATCTCGCCGCCCCAGCCGGTGTGGCCGGCCGAGATCCCGGTCTGGAGCCGCCAGTCCTGCCCGAGCGCCGTGTCGAGCTTGACGCCCGCGCGATCCGCGCGCTCGATCCCGCCCGACCGGGCCACGGTGGTGCGCCCCCAGAGCTCCCAGTTCAGCCGGTCCGAGACCTCGCGGCGGAAGCCCGCGCCCACATCCTGCCGCCGTCCCGTGCGGTCGGCGCGGCCCGGATCCTCGCGGTCGAGATGGCCGAAGGCCAGCTCCACCGTGTCGCGGCCGTTCAGCCGGTGGGCATAGCCCAGCCGCGCCTCGTCGAGCTTCTCGTCAGGATCCTTGCGGTAATGTTCGTAGCGGAAGGCGAGCCGGCCGCGCTCCGACGTCGCGACCTCGGTCTCGAGGCCCCAGAGCTCCTCGTCCTCGGTCGTCTGATGGTCGATCGAGGAGAAGCCCGCCGTGCGCCGCTCGGCCCAGACCTCGACATGGCCCTCCGTGCCGGGCCGGAGGTCCGCCAGATCGGCCCGCGCCTTCAGCCGGTAGCCCTCGCCGGTGCCGTCGACCGGATCGGTCGTCTCAAGCGT
The DNA here is from genome assembly GCF_001720585.1 of Cereibacter johrii. GTDB lineage: Bacteria > Pseudomonadota > Alphaproteobacteria > Rhodobacterales > Rhodobacteraceae > Cereibacter_A > Cereibacter_A johrii. The sequence continues at coordinate 67,520 of NZ_MABH01000136.1, forward strand.
GAGGCCGCCGTCGATGGAGCTGGTGAAGCCGAAGCCCGGCCCCTCCGAGCGCGCGGCCTCGGCCTCGAGATAGGTGCCCTCGGACAGTTTCCACAGCAGGTCGGCCCCGGTCGAGGTCTGGTCGGCAAGGCCGGTGCGGTCCACCTGACCGCTCATCCCCAGCCGCAGCCGGTCGGTGGCCCAGGCCTCGACGCGCCCGCCGAAGGCCATGCCCTCCACGTCGCCCGTCACCGGCGCCCATTCGTATTGCGCGACGAGATAGAGATCGTCCTCGCCCACCGCGCTGCCGGACAGGAGCCCGGAGGTGCCCGCATAGGAGGAGAGCGGCGCATAGAGCGTCACCACCCCCTGCGCATAATTGACCGAGTAGTCCTGCCCGTTCACGAGGCCGCGGGTCGAGATCACCCGGCCGGTATCGGGATCGCGGACCTGAACGGTCAGCGTCTCGGATCCTTCCAGAAGGTCCTGACGCGACAGGAAATAGACCGAGCCGCCGGTGCCGCGCAGGAGGTCGCGCTGCGGCAGCTGGTCGGGTTCGGCCGCATAGCCCTCGAAGCGCAGCCGCGCCTCGCCCTGGGGCGTGGTCTCCCGGCTCTGCAGCACGAGCTGGCCGCCGTAGAGGCTGCGCTCGTTGCGCAGAAGCTCGGTGCCGCGGCTCTTCGACTTGAAATCGCCCCAGAGGCCGAAACTGCCGTCCTTCTCCACCTTCACATAGAGGCCCGAGGAGGTGGGCGTGTCGTCGGTGAGGATCGAATCGTCGCCGTAGGTCGGATAGTAGAGGTCGGGATCGAGCCGGCCGAGGACCGCGCGCGGGTCCTTGTCGAGCACGTTGCCGAGGAGGTCCGACAGATCGTCCTCGCGCGTGTCGGCCGAGGCGGTGATCTCGTAGCCGCGGGCGGTCTTGCCCTTGGCGTAGAACTGCAGCCGCCCGCGCTGCCAGGTCTTGTCGGTGCCCTCGGGCAGCGAGCCCATGCGGCGGCCGAAGCTGAGGTCGGCCACGCCCACGGTGAACCAGTCCGAGGTGGGGATCGTCAGGTCGCGCGTGATGTCGAGCGCGCCCGGCACCCGCACGTCGATCCCGTGGCGGCCCGGCGGCAGGATGCGCTGGACGACGGCCGCCCCCGACGGATCGGGGACCACGCTCGTGCCCAGCGTCTCGAGCCGCGCGCCCGGCGCGAGGTTGCGCACATGCACCGTCACCGCGCCGCCCCGGATGGGGATGTTGCGCTGGGTCGCATTGTCCGAACCCTCCTCCTCGCCCGCGCCGAAGGCGAGGCCGCGGCGGTCGGGGGCGCCGAAGGGCAGAGGGGCCGTCTCGTCATAGCGGCCCGCGCGGTCGTAGACGCGCAGCACATATCGAAGGTCGCGCCCCTCGGGCAGCGTGAGCGCCGCCTCGCCGTTCGGCGCGACGGGGACGGTGGTCAGGAGCCGCGTGCCGCCGCCCGAGGCCTCCATGTCGTAGATGCGGAACTCCGCCCGGGCGAGGAAGGCCGGATAGTTGGTCCGGCTCCGCAGCACCACGCGGTCGCCCGGCCCGGCGGGCGCCGGATCGGCCCGGCCCGCATCGAGCCGCGGCGCCACGCCGAACCCGTCGAAGCGCAGATCCACATCGGCCTCCGAGAGCCGGAGATCCGCCTGCCGCTGGCCGTCGGCCGTGGCGGGATCGCCCGCCGCGGGCGCGCCGTCCACCGAGATCATGAAGCCGTCGCCGCCCAGCGGGGGCTGGACCACCGGGCCCGCGGCCTCGGTATTCTCGCCGACGGGCAGCGCCACCTGATCGCAGGCGGCCATCGCCGACGGGCCGGGCCTGCCCGTGCAGTCCTCCGCCAGGGCGCTGCCTGCGCCCAGAGCCAGCAGCGAGACCGAGAGGCCCGCGAGCGCGCGCGCGTTCATTCCGAACATTCTGGTCATCCTCTTACTGGTCCCGCTGGATCGTGCGTTCGATGAGCACCGGCCCGGCCCGACCCTTCCAGGTCTGCCGCACCAGCGCCTCGGCCGCATCGAGCCGCGCTTTCGCCGCGCCCGCGCCGCCCGCGTCCTGCCGGGTGCTGATGCGCACCACCACCGGCGCGTCGCCGAGGCTTGCCGCC